>NZ_JUEE01000178.1:0-15999 GCF_000802135.1 Desulfosporosinus sp. BICA1-9 | reverse complement strand
AAGAAAGAAAGAAAGAAAGAAAGAAAGAAAGAAAGAAAGAAAAGGTTGGAGCATGATAATATAAACGACTTGAAGGATGGGCTGAAACAAAGGTTTGATGAGATCCTAGAGACAATATAACAGCAGGGATTCACTACTTGAAGAGTTTGATGATGAAATATTTAATGCGTTGGTTGAGAAGATAGAAATTCTTACACCAACGCATTTTGTTTTTGAGTATGAAATAGGCGGATTAGCAAAGTAACCCGCCCCTTCCCGAACCGTACAAGCGACTTGTCACCGCATACGGCTCTCCATATTCCAATTGAGTTATCGTCGTTTCAGCTGATTAAACTGGAACCTGTCAGCTTCGACATTAGCAAAGCAGTGTGCGCAAAGGGGTATCTGACGCCTGTTGATGGCCAGCATGATCGTGGCAATCGGTGAGTAGGGCTTGTCGAGCTTCTTCTTCGTTTTCCTGTGATACATGCTGACATGGGACTGCTGATTACCGCAGATGTAGCAGGCATGGGCAAGCGGGTCCATCAAGCTGAACTTGGGCAGGAAAAGAAACGATTTAACTGCCAACTTGATTTTGGCGAAGAAGTTCTTTTGTCTCGAAAAAGATTTGTATAGTGCCAGACTGACTGAGCAGGCTTTACCTTTGGCATTTGTGTAATTGATCATGAGAGCTTTGCTGTATCGAGCGAACACTTTCTTTATGCTGATGTCGAATTTGCGAGCCAGCGTTTTAGCTATTGAAAACTTTACGATGTATTGGATGCGCGCACCCATATAGAAATTGGTGCATCCACGCTGTTGAGTCAGGAGTCCACGCAGTACCTGGTTGCCGTATTTGATGATTTCTTTCGGTGATTCTCTAAAGAGGCGAGTGATACCTTTGGGATAGCCATTGCCTGTACACATTCCGTTTTCACTTAGCTTTTTCATAATACCATCCATATTCATGTAAATACGGATGGTTGAGTCAAAAAGTTTGGTGGGAAATTTGCTGTGTTTGACAGCGCCCTTGCGGATGATATATCCGAGAAAGGTCACGTCACTATCTGCGGCATGTGTAATTTTGGTTTTCTCGTTGCTTAACCTTAGGCAGAGTTCGTTTTTCAGGAACTCCTTGATTTTCTGCTTCAAGTCAACGGCATAAGCCTTGGGAGCAATCAGGCCAATCAGAAAATCATCAGCATATCGCACATACTTCACTCTGCGGAAATTGGGGTCGTAGTTGTCCTTGGACGGAGGTTTTCCATTTCATAGTTCAGGTGCTTAATGGTTTTTGGATCGCTGCCGTTGCTGATCGCCTTTTTGTAAAGGTATCTTGCTTTGGTGTAGTCAGGATTTTGCTTGCGGTAATCACCTGTGGTGTCCATCTCGATAATGTTTTCCATGAATCTGTCCAGTTTATCGAGATAGATGTTGCACAGTATGGGGCTACAACAAGAACCCTGTGCGTTTCCGGTTTTGGTTCCGTGGTAAATGTGCCGCATGTCGAAGTAACCGGCCTTGAGTATCTTATTGATAAGCCGGATAAAACGTTCGTCGTTAATACGCTCCTGAAGTATCGTTTCAAGTGTGCGATGGTCGATTTCATCAAAGCAGGCGGATATGTCACCCTCAATAAACCAGATTGAACCTCTCCACGTCTCCACCTCAGCTATGGCGCTTTGTGTAGACCGTTTTGGCCGGAAGCCGTGAGAAACGTTTGAGAAGGTAGGTTCGTAGATGCACTCCAGGATAATGCGGACTGCTTCCTAAACGAGCTTGTCCTTTCCGTTTGGAAAGCTAAGTTTGCGCATTTTACCATTGCTTTTTGGTATCATCGTTGTTCTGTTTGGCTGAGGCAAGTAGGACTCGTCGCGCATGGAAGCGATAAGTTCCGCGATCCATTCCTCGCAGAAGCCATGCAGGGAGGTACCAAGCAACTCCTCTCAAAATTGGAACTTGGAATACTGCCCCCCTTCACCATGTGCCATCCATTACAGAAGGCCGTTAGGCTACTATTAGGGCTCTCTGCCATATACCGAGGGCACTTAGGCAGGTCACGTTTGACAGTTTCATATAGTGTATCCATACGTAGGTATCCGGTTGGTCGTTACCCTGCTTACCGCAGGTGCGTCAATAGGCCTGCTTATACCCAATTCTTCAAATCTTGGGCATACCCATTGATACCAGTTATTATTACGTCCGGTAGCGCCCAAAGCCACAGACCCGGATTCAGCCCCTAGGCTTTACCATATATGTCCTGACTCGCCAGGCCACTCGACAGCACTTGCTGTCTAATCCTGACTTTACCGACATGCTGTTGTCCCCCAGAGGCTTTCGCATGAGGTTAGTCGGTTGTCTTACATCGCAATTGCAGGAGCGATGATTTCTACGAAATATATATGAAACGCACAACGTGCGCAATGGAAAGTGGGATGAGGGTGGAGGAGGTTGAGGAGTGAAAATTTACAGAAACATTGTTGTTCACTTAACATAAAAGGCTGGGACGTAATGCTATTATAAGTGTGAAAGTATAGGGATTATTATTCGGATGCTGGAGCGTTTAACAGAAGAAATTTTCATATAAATTTTATAAATAAGCTGTTAAAATAATATATTGTGAGTAATCAAAGTGAGTTTAGTTAATGTTTTTGAAAAAGGTGGGGCAGCAGTGGATAATAAAATAATTTGTGAACACAGGACTTATACCGATGTTATGAAAACCCATGACCACAGATTTGTTCAGTTAATACTGCCGCTTCAGGGAGTTCTGAACATCAAGACCGACGGCAAGGAATTAAAGCTAGATGAGGCCCATTTGTTTTTGCTTCCCCCTTCCTGCCAGCACACCTTCTGGGCAAAACAGAACAACAAATTTCTGGTATTGGATATTCCCCAATTTATGTTTCAATTGGGGGGATTGGATAATTTTCCAGGTGGACAAAACTATGAAATGGATGAGAAATGGAAAGCCATTAGATTCCTTCTTTTAAGTGAAGCTGATCAAGGTAAAATCGAATCATCTAGGATCAGTTCTCTTTTTCGTTTTTTTAATACCTACTTGACAGAATATCAGATTCCGGACTCGGTTAAATATATTCAGAAATTCTATAACGAACAGATAAGCCTGGAGAAGCTCGCTTCTTTGGAACATTATACTGTTAGTTATTTTTGTTCATGGTTCAAAGGCATTATGAACTGTACCCCGATGGCATATCTGAAAAAAGTGAGAATCCAGCAGTCAAAACAACTGCTTCTTGGGACAAGTCTTAATATTTTGCAGATTGCTTGGGAAGTCGGATATGTCCACCAGTCTTCTCTAGATAGAGTGTTTAAAGAAATCGAAGGTATTACTCCAGCAGAATATAGGCGGAACAATATGAAGATAAGCTAAAAAATATCCTAATCCCGGTGAAAAAAACTTTATCATTTTGCTTTATTATTATATAAAAGGAAGCTGATCGGTTGTTTTACTTTTATTATTAAAAATTGTTGAAATCAGCTAAAGGAGAAAATAATGAAGCATAATGAAACTTTTTTCTCAAGCCTAGTGTTGGCAGCGGCGGTGCTCTGGGGAACGACAGGCACAGTCCAATCTTTTGCCCCTCCCGGCGCATCGCCATTGTCCATTGGAGCTGTTCGCCTGGCGGTAGGCGGAGCGGCTCTTCTGATTTTTGCCTGGCGGCGGGGGGCTTTGGCGGGAAATCCCCCCTGGTTCAAGGGGACCATATTCCTCGCAGCCGGGTGTATGGCTGCCTATCAGCTTTTCTTTTTTGCCGGAGTTTTGAAAACGGGGGTGGCTGTAGGAACAGTGGTGACCATCGGCAGCGCGCCGGTGTTCGCTGGTCTAATTTCTCTGACTTTGCGGCGGGAAAACCCGGGGCTGAGGTGGGCGGCAGCCACCCTGCTTGCAGTGATCGGGTGTATTCTGGTGATTACTGGCGGTCAGAAACTAGCACTGAACTCCATTGGCGTCGTCCTAGCCTTGGGGGCCGGCGTCTCATATGCACTTTATGCCGCCGCGAGCAAGGAACTGCTGGTGTCTCACCCTCTGGAAGCAGTGACCGGGATTGTATTCTCTATTGGGGCATTGCTACTTTCTCCTTTTCTCTTTTTTTACAACCTGGAGTGGCTGAAAACCATCCAAGGTACCGGTGTTGCCCTCCATTTGGGATTAGTGGCCACTGCCCTTGCTTATGTTTTGTTTTCGCATGGTTTGGCCAAAATACCCTTTCCCAAAGCAGTTACTTTATCCCTTGCGGAACCGGTTACTGCAGCGGCATTGGGATTGTTTCTGCTGAAAGAAAAATTATCTCTTCTTTCTCAAGTCGGGATGATTCTGGTTTTTGCCGGATTGGTTATCCTGTCCTTGGGGGGATTACGTAAAAAATGAAATAAAACGTAATTCATCGTCTTGCGGAAATAAGGGACAATGAACAAATATTTAATGCGTTGGTTGAGAAGATAGAAGTTCTCACACCTACGCATTTTGTTTTTGAGTTAAAGAGCGGGTTGAGTGTGGTTCGAATCCTCTGGTAAAAGAGAAGAAATATAAGAGCATAAATTACTAGTGGTGTATTGGATTAATAATATAACCACTACAAAGGCAATCCCGCCTCTTTTACATGAGGTGGGATTGCCTTTGTAATTATGTTTTTGAGGAAAAGCCTATTCTTCTTGCAACATGACAAAATACAATTTTTTTAACTTTCCCCAATCATTACCGTCGTCCTTATGGACTTCAAATAATGCTTTTAGCTCCATATCATTCACCGGCTGTCCCAATTGGCGCTGTATTTTTCTGGCAATAGATTGTTAATGTAACGAAAAGCTTTTATAATAAGAGTATTTAAACACCTACTCGCGTTTGCTTTATCAAACTAAACGGAATAGGAGCTAAAACAAAGTAAGGATTGGATTTTTGTTCAGTCTAATGAGGGGTGAAGGTATGAGTAAAAAGAGAATGATCTCAGTCCTAATTATAGTCGTTATTTTTATAGGTGGAGTTGTACTTTTTAATCGAAATGAACTTCAATCAATCTTTGTGGCCAAGGATAATGAAAGCGTGGCACCAGTTCTAAGTAACAAGGTAGCTGTGCAAGTAATCAGTCCGCAAGAGGCAACTCAAAGCGAAGGGCTATACTATAAGGCAACATTGGAAGCTGATCAGGAAGGAATTGTAAAGAGGCCATAGGGGTTGATATCGTTAAACAATCGGGTTCTAATACAGTTCTTGTCTCCGATAATGTAAAAAAACAATTAGAGATTATCAAGGGAGTTCTCCCCCAAGGAATTGCGATAGATGTTGTCGCGGATAATTCTGTGTCTATACGTGATTCGGTCAACGAAGTTGTAAAAACGATCCTTGAAGGGTGTATCCTGGCGGTCATTATAGTATTCCTTTTTTTACGGGAATGGGAAACTACCTTGATCAGTGGAATTTCCTTACCAACATCGATTGTAACAACCTTCATTGCCATGAAGGTCATGGATTTTTCTCTTAATACCATGTCACTGATGGCCCTGTCGCTGTCGGTCGGCTTATTGATTGACGATGCCATCGTGGTAATCGAGAATATTATCCGGCACTTACATATGGGGAAGCCGCCCATGCAGGCAGCCCGGGAGGCTACATCGGAGATTGGCTTAGCGGTTATGGCAACAACCTTTGCAGTGGTTGCGGTTTTTGTGCCTATCGCCATGGTTACGGGGATTATCGGAAAATATTTTATTGAATTTGGACTCACCGTAGCCTTTAGCATGCTGGTTTCACTGTTTATATCCTTCACCTTAGTGCCTATGATGTCTTCCAAATTATTAAAGTCTGAGAGAAAGATGAAAAGAACCTTTGTGGGTCATTTTTTAGACTGGTTTAATGAGAAATTTGATTTACTGGGAACCAAATATTCTGAATTTTTAAAGGTTGTTCTTCGTCACCGTTTTATAACCCTAATCTTTACTATTGTAATTTTTGCTGCCAGCATGCGGTTGATTCCTTTGCTGGGTTTCAGTTTTATCCCATCCACTGATGCAGGGGGTATAAATATAAGCGTGAGTACAGACTCTGGTTTGACATTGCAGGCTGGAGGGGAAAAAGCCCAACAAATTGAAAAAACGATTGTGGAATATCCTGAAGTCACTCATGTTTATACTACGGTCAGCCCTGAAAAAATATCACTCTATGTAAAATTAACTGAGAAACAAGAGCGAGAAAAGTCGTCGAAACAGATTGCCTCAGAAATCAGGGAGGACTTAAAAGGAATCTCCGGAGTTGAACTGGCTGTTAAATCAAGTTCCTTAGGACCCAACGAGGGTAAGGATGTCTCCTTTGTTATCCTGGGAAACGACACGGAGGTAATGCAGGCTTTCGCGCTGAAAGCGAAAAAGATACTAAGTCAAGATCCTCATGCCAAAGATGTAGCCCTAGATCTCAAAACTGGCAAAACGGAAACAAAATTAGAGGTTGATAGAGATAAGGTTTCTGATTTAGGTGTTGATACAGCACTTGCGGCTGCGACTATACAGGCGCTTTTTGACGGAATAGATGCCGGTAAATTTGAGTGGGCAGGTGATAGGTATAATGTGAGGGTATCATTGAAAGACGATCAGCGTAAGAGCTTAGATAATCTGGATGGTATTTATGTCAGTGGCTCAAATGATCGACAGATACCGCTTGCCAATATTACGAAGAAAGTTCTTTCTACTTCATATTCCACAATCCATAAGTATGATAGGTTGATACAGATTGAGCTTTCCACAAATGTCGAAGGAATAGCCACTGGGGACTTGCTGGATGATCTGAAGAAAAAGTTCCGCAGAAAGACTAAAGAAACTGTATCCCCCAATTTACCATACGAAAAACGAGATTTATCGGTAAACCAAAATTCATATTAAATGATCCGCTTGTTTTTAGGGGATGTGTTGGTAATTGCACATCCTTTTTTCATTTTTGGTTATCCTACTTAGAGGTCATAAGTTCATTCTAAGGAGGGTTTTAAATTATGGGTAACAAAAATGATCAAGACACTGGAAATGGGCCAGGAAAAGGACAAGATAAAGGGGCTGGACCACGAAAAGGAAAAGCGAAAGAAAAAGGGTAAGCACAAGGGAAGCTGCGCGAACAAGGGTGAGTTCATTACAGGATTCAATACCCAATGGTAACTGTATCTAATAGGAAGACTATAGTTTTGAAAGCAAACAAATGCCCTAGAAATATTCTGGGGCATTTGTTAATACAAGGGAGAATAAATAGGGCTGAAACATGGCTACGGGAGGTCGGCAATCTAGAAGACTATAGTTTCAACGAGCTTTCGAATCCTCTTTTGTCTGGTTAAATCAATTTGATTAAAGAAGCTATTGAGCTTATCGTGCCATTCCTTCTCGTTCTCGGTGAAATGGATATCAGAGTCGATGATATTGTCTGTGGGTACCATTTTAATAAGAAGTGCTAATTCCATATCTCCAAGTGACTCGAAGATTGATGGTAAATTCATTATCAAAGATACAATAGCTCTCGAGGATATCCATATAATCGCTAATGCTGTGAATTTCTTTCTGGATGATTGCAAGTTTATCTGAGACATATCGACATTCTCTGATTTCATCAACGATGCTTCGGAATCGTTCATCCTCAAGTTTATTTCCCTCTTGAAAGATGGTTGTTTGTTGTTGATTGTTTTTGAAGCTAATAAATATTGAATCCAGGCAGTTATTTTCAAGAGCATTCATTAGCCTTATAGATAACTCTGGAATAATTTCTGCCATGTGATTTTGCAATACACTATCGGATAGTTCAAGCTTTCTACAAAGTTGTCTTAAGGCTTCGTGAAAACTGTTTATTAGTTCCATTTTAGATAGATTCTGAAATCTTCCTTGCAAACATTCCCTTTCTACGGGTTCGATATTGAGTTGAGTAGGGGGTTTGTTTATCATCACACAACCAAGTGCGTTGGTTAACACCAGTCCGAAAATATTGATGAGAAGATCTTTAGCCTGGTCATTGAAGCCCTGTAACAAACGATGAATTGCTAGCATGGGAAATAGATTTAAGAATTTATTCTCCAAACTGAGTGTTCTAAGATAATTTAAGACCATAACCATAACCACTCCCCCGGTGAAATTTCAAGTAGTTTATATATACTTGGGTTTTTTTGAAGATGAAAAAGGCTATTATTTTTGCCGTGGTTTTACTGTTGCTGGCCCTTGTGGTCGGATGCAAAAACAGTATTCAGAATTCCCCTGTGCAGGCTCCTGACAGCATTAAGCAGGAGGCAAACCTGAAAAACGGTGACATCACCGATCCGTTTGAACTGGAAAAACTCTGGCAGGAATATTTTTATGATTCAATTGCCAACGTAGGCAGTACCCGGGAATTTAACTCCGCCCAGGAAATTGCGCCACTCAATGTGGCCAGGTTTTACGGGTTGAAGTATGTGGCCGAGCACGGCAAGGAAAACCTGGAGACAGTCAATGAAAGTCCCTTCCAACTGCTGCCTGAACCTGAAAACATTACAGATCGAGCCTAAAATCATTTCCGTCAAAGCAACAGAAACCCATATTCTGGGGGTTTTGACTGACGGGCGCATCGTGTTTTGGTATAGCCTTAATCCCAGCGAAAACGGGGTATGCATTACAAAGTAAGTAGAACACTACGAATTATCAAGAGAAGTAGTTGAAGGTGGGGTGATGAGTTTGACCAATTTTATTTCCAAACGGGTTGTCTTGATGCTTATCGTACTGATAGCCGTAGTAACTACAGGAACGCTGTACTACCGTTCCCGATCCATTATCGAGGAAGAGATGTATTTAACTATGGACTTCACTATTGACGCCAACACGGATAACGGCGCCTTTTTGCGTTTTGTCACACCCGACGGCAAGGAGAAGATTGAAGTATATGAAAGGCGGTTTGCCGACGGAACGAAAATATTCGAATCACGCAGCTTTAAACACGATCTCGGTTGGTGGGAACAATCTACTGTGGGTCAGGGGGAGCAGACGTTAGATAAGGTGAGAGGAGTAGGAGGAAATCAATTTTATCACCTTTTAGAAATAATGGATCCGGCGATTACGAGCCTTGTCTACGAGTACCAGGTAGGGGATAAGGTCTCATTGAGAATAGTTGAGGTAAACCAGCGCAGGTTTACAGCATTTTATCGTCAGCCGTGGAATAAGGAGTATCACCAAATTTATGGGTTAAATGAAAATGGCGAAGCCCTTTGGGATATTGATTCTTAGCATCAAAGGACCATCATACAGCAGAACTCATAAGAAAAATATGCCATTGCCCTGGTATTCGGCGGAACGACAACAAATGACACCTTGAGGAGCCAAAGGATAGGATTGTTCTTCTCGGGCAGGAGGAAAATTGTAGACTTATAGCGAAAATAATTTAGGAAAGAATGAGATAAAGGAGAGCGGAAGGGACAAATGACAGATCTAATAAACAAGGTAGTTTTTGAAATACCCCCCACCTTAAGAGTTCTAAATAGTTTGCCTCTTCCAAATGATCTACAAGTTCTTTTCAGTCCGTTTGCTAAAGAGACTGTCGTCTTATTGGATGAAATAGGCAGTTGGATAACGGCTAAAGTTAATAAACAAGCTACCTTTTTAAAAGGCGCAAATCTTGTTGATTTTTTTGAAGCACAGGGTTATTTGCGACTGGAGTTGTCTCATATGGGAGAAAATTATTTCAGGGTTATTCCAATCAGGGAAATGCTTGAACATAACCTGGAACATAACCTAGAGCAGCCTACGAATCAGTTATCCTTCGATTTTTTGGTTGCAGGGCAGGAACCACAGAAACCCATCAGTTCGCAGGGGAAAACAGAACATAAACCAATACAAGAGCCGTTAGAAAGAGCAAAAGAAAAACCAAAGACGATTGAAAGCCATACCTTTGGAGAAAAGATGCAGACCCAACACACCCAGGTTGAAAAAGAGGGGAAACAAAGAACAACGGTCCCAATGAAAAAGGACCCAATGAAAAGCGACCTAAAGGGAAAGAACAGAGAAAAGGTCCTCACCAAAGACCCCTCAGCGGCTAAGGTTAATAAACCGCTCCAGCCGATCAGCATTCCGGCTGATCGACCCAGTATTTTGCCTGATTTGCCTGAGAATATTTCTATAATTCATCAACCTGTGAAAGTTCTCAAACCGCCTTCAGAACACACGTTGCTAAGCGTTGTTTTCCATACTGCTGAAGATGCGCAGGTTCTCGAAAGGGTTAAAGCTGGGCATTTTTCACGAACTTCAGATTTTTATCTGCGCCAGCGGGCTTTGCAGTTGTCTGTAAGTCCTGGCTTTGAGACGTTGATGTCTCTGCAGGCTGCTCGACATCTTCAGCCTCTTGATTACCAGTTAAGGACTGTTCGCCACGTTTTGATGAATTTACGGGGGCGGGCTTTGCTATGTGATGAAGTGGGCATGGGTAAAACAGTGGAAGCTGGGCTCATCACTCTGGAATATATTTTACGGGGCTTAGTGCGCCGGGTTCTAGTTTTGTCGCCACCCTCGCTCGTCGAACAGTGGCAGGAGGAAATGCGCAGTAAATTCAATCTCGATTTCATTGTTTATGACAGTGCTGAGTTTAAAGCACATCCTAATCCTTGGGCAACGTTCCCTCGAATTATTGCTTCTATCGACACGGCTAAAAGGGGAAGTAAGCAAGAGCAAATATTGGCAGTCCCTTATGATCTCGTGATCGTTGATGAGGCGCATCATTTAAAAAAGCAGCGTTCCCAAGCCTATCAGTTGGTAAGTCAGCTTAAGAAAAAATATATTCTGCTCCTCACCGCCACACCGGTCGAAAACGATTTAGAGGAGTTATTTAATTTGATCACTTTGCTTTTTCCAGGTCAACTGGAGACTGCAGCTTCATTTAAACGTAAATATATCACCCGTGGGGATCCCTTAAAACCTAAGAATACGGAAACTCTCAAACAATTGATCAGGGAAGTCATGGTACGCAACCGACGTAGTGAAACTGGTGCAATAGCCTGTAGACGGAGTGCGGATATGATTCGGATAGAACTCACACCGGAAGAAAAGGCGTTTTACCAGCGTCTTACAGTTTTTGTTCGAGTGTCTTATAGAGTGGGAGTGGACAAGGACCAGACAGAAGTCCATGCCTTTGTGCTGAAAATATTACAGAGGGAAGCGGGTAGTAGTATCGAGGCCGTACTGCCTACTCTCAAGAAGATGGCAGCTAATCAGGATTACCCGGAAAGTTTGCGAGGGGTTTTAACGGTACTTGCCCGACAAGCAGGAAACGTACCACGACGGGCCAAAGTTGAAACATTGCTCAAACTGTTGCCTAGGATCCAAGGCAAGGTCATAATTTTCACTAGTTTTACGGAAACGCAACATTATCTGGTCCAAACCCTGCGAACGCATGGTTTACTCATGGCAGAACTACACAGTGGTTTACGCCGGCAAGAGAAAGAGGAACAGGTTCGCTTATTTGCGGGAGATGTAGATATCTTGGTTTCCACAGAAACAGGCAGTGAAGGACGCAATCTCCAGTTTGCTAATAACATCATTAATTACGACTTGCCATGGAATCCAATGCGCATAGAGCAACGAATCGGACGTATCCACCGCATAGGTCAGGAAAGGGATGTCCATATCTATAATTTCTCCGCAGTGGATACGATTGAAGCTCATATTTTAGAAATTCTTGATGCCAAGATCAACATGTTTCAGTTGGTCGTCGGCGAATTGGATATGATCTTAGGAGATTTGACGGAAAAACGCGACTTTGAAGATTTAATCATGGACATTTGGGCTAGATCAGATAACGATGAATCGTTGAAGTTAGAGATGGAAGAACTGGGAGATCGACTGGTAGTTGCGCGGGATCATTACTTAGCGGTTAAAGAACTGGATGACCGTCTCTTGGGTGAATTGGCTCCAGAAGAGGGGGAGTAAACCGTGCGTTTTGAGGAAACACCTAGTTTGGAAAAGTTTGTTTTGGATTATTTGCAACGAGTTGGAGCACTGACCGAACAAGAAAGCTATGCAACCTTGGGGGTTCTGCTCCCGGACGATTTGACGGGGTATTTTAGGGAGGAACAGTTGCTCTTGGCTTTTGATTATGAGGTGGCTGAGGAAACTGAGGGGAGTTTGCTTATCACCCATGGCAGCCCTTTTTTAGATAAAACGGTGGAATCTGTCCTGCAAAATTACGGTCATTTTACAGTGAGGTATTGGTCGGGGCATATACCAGAACTACCCCGCAATTTTGAACAAAAAATTCTAGCGAAACTGGAGTTTCGGCGCTGTCGTCCTCCAAAGGTCAATATGCACGTGGTGGAAGAATGTATTTTTTATGAGTTTAATTTTCGTTGTACGTTTCGCTCCCACGAAAAGAGTGAAGAGGTTGTGACCGTTGTTGTGAATGGCAGTAACGGCCAAGTACAGACAGATTTTTTCCAATCCTGGCAAAAACACGTACCTGCAGAGAAACGTGAGTATTCTCTCCCTCAGGCTAGGCAATTGCCGCTAGATGGTCTATATCAGACCGCTTGCCGAAACGCGGAGCAAGTGACACAGATGTGGGTAGATAAAATCATGGCACAAGGGGCCTGGCAAAAAAAGAAAGAGTTAGCCAAAATTGCGAGTTATTACGGTGAATTGGCAGCAGAGATACAAAAGAAATTGACGGGACTAGGAGATCTGAAAAAAAAGGCTCGCCTAGAGCAGCAAATGTCAGCAACCTTAGCGGATCGCGAACGGCGGGAAAAGGATGCGACAGAACGTTACGGGGTAGAAGTCGATATTCACCTCGACCACGTTGTGGCTTATTATATTCCTTGCTTGTGGGTAAAACTGGAATTGGCACACAAGGATCAGGTGCGCGCTTTCACTGTGTTCTACAATCCTCTCTCGAACGAGATCGAGACGCCAGTTTGTGAGTGCTGCGGGAGGCAGACTACTAGCTTAGTTCCAGACCGAGATGGTTTCGTATGTCCGGAATGTAGCGTTGGAGGGAGGAAAAAGTAAACTCGTTCAGCTAAAGCTGAACATCGGAGTAAAAAGGCACATCCCTGACAAGGAATGTGCCTTTTTACCTTTTCTTCCAACGCTCGTAATACTTTGCTCGACTGCGACACGAAAGGAATGGCGTACTAGCAATTATTTAGAGTCTGGATGATTTCTTCTGCTTCATAAAAAGTTGGAGCAGTAGCCAAGATGACAACTACCTTAGAAAGAATAGCCTCGTTGGTAAGGTTAAGGATGGTATCTTTGAGACTTTGGCCTTGACCGCCAAATCGGGCAGGGAGTATTTCAATAGCATTTTGGTGAGCCTTTTCGATCCTACCTTCAAGCTTACCTTTCTCTTCGCTCAATCTCGTGGCTCTCGTAATTTTTGCCGCTTCGTCCAGTTCGAATTTTCTTCGTCGTTGGTACTCGGCGATCACTGCGGGGTCACTGCTGATTTCTTCTAATCTTCGAACGGCGTAGTTCATCACTGGATCTTCGATGGCCATGTTTTCCACCTCCTCTGCCATGGTTTCGTCATTAGGAGCCAATAGAAAGATAATCCACTTCAAGGCAGATTGTGGCGATTCTTATCAAGGATAGGTACTGAATATTCGTGGTTCTCGGACAATGTCTGGTTCCGGTTCACCTTATTTTTATATGAATATTTCATATCCATTCACCTCATATTAGCAAAATATTAATAAACTTTACTGCAGATATTCCTACAATTGCGCATTAATTACTCCAACAACGATCCCCCAATATCCGGGCAAGGACGCCCAGTCCTGCATGGTCTGTCGCTGATTTCAGTTAACGTCCCGAGGGTTTGCGACGTCGAGTTACTACATTCATATTCTCTCGGATTTCGGGAATTCGCTGTTGTACTAAACCGCTGCGCGGTGGCTATTTTCTTGCTGAAATTCAATTAGATTTATGATATCATCAATACTGAGGTTATTCCTTTTACTCGGAAAGGGTAAAATAATGTAATTATCTGTTGGATAAATATATAAATCATGTAGAAAAGATTGAATTCCCATATACACATACTATCGCTCGGCAGACGGTTCAGTACAACATACGATTCATGATGTTCC
This sequence comes from Desulfosporosinus sp. BICA1-9, assembly GCF_000802135.1. NCBI lineage: Bacteria > Bacillati > Bacillota > Clostridia > Eubacteriales > Desulfitobacteriaceae > Desulfosporosinus > Desulfosporosinus sp. BICA1-9. The sequence continues at coordinate 1,939 of NZ_JUEE01000178.1, read as the reverse complement.
TACCCCGTATGCCTCCCAAACCGATTGTTTCACTTAACGTCCCGAGTATTCACGAAGTCAACCCCAAACTCCCACCTCAAATCAGATTTCGTGAAGTTAGGCGGAGTATCCGTCTTGTGAGGAATACTTGCAAAAAAGTTGGGATACCTATGCCCATTTTAAGTGAACATATATAATAATTTCCACTTCATGAAGGTATTTCCTCTTTTCTGTCGAAGATTATTGGATAGAAATGGAGGGAGACGGGTACAAACATATGTCACACTTATATGCATATATTGATGAATCTGGTATCTTCCAGAAATTTAATAATCTAATCATCAATATCTACGATGGAGATGTGAATTTATTACATAAAATCATTGAAAATGAAGAAATCGATGGTTATATTCGGGGTTCCGCACTACATACTTTAGTCGTGCTTGTTGCACAGAGACGGATAGAGCGTGAGGACGTGGTTGAATATTTCAGAGAACTATTCAACGGTGGGTTAGACCGTGAGTATTCACATGTATATGCTCTAGTGGGGTGTAGTAATTATCTTTATCCAGAAGAAGTCATCAGGGATATTAAACAAGCTTATGATGAGGAACTAGTAGATCCTGGATATATAGAATTTGAAGAGATAAAAAATCAGCTTGCCCAAAACAAAGAGATTGTTCTTGCTGAATTATATAATAATCGGAACTATCAACTCATTGATGATATTATTCAGGAATTGGAATACTGGGCATGTTTCTGAAAAAAGGAAAATAAAAGAAGGCTCCACCTAAACTTACGGCGGATCGTAGAGGTAGTTGGTCGTGGTACCAACAACCTTAATATCCCGCTTTCCGTTCAGCTCGCCGAACAGTCTGCGGCCAACCTATAAAAAAGTAACACTCCCGCTGTCCTCTTAATATGCATGCACAAGAAGATGTTAACGGGAGTGGAGGTTGTTCATTTCTGTTGAAACGGTGGACAGGCCGTTTAAATGAGGTTTGTCACACTCATAAGCCTGGCCCCATATTCTGTGAATAAAGTAGCAGAAAGGACAGGTAGTATTATGAATGATTTGATCACAGATCGCACGCCGCTCATGATCGCGGCTGAAATAAACACGATCAGACACCAGGCCGGGAAAATCCTTCTTGCCGGCGCCATTGAGATCGGCCGTCGTCTGAAGGAGGCCAAGGACCTGCTTCCCCATGGGGAATGGGGCAAGTGGTTGAATGAATCGTCAGTTACTCCCAGCGAACGGCCGACAGGCTGATGCAGCTCTTCGAAGAGTATGGGACGATACTGCTTGCTTCCCCCGACAGTGACGGTAATCCAAATTCGTCACTGGTGACGAATTTAACCTACATCCAATTGTAATCCGGTTTACATCCCGCCATAGCTAAGGGGTGTAGAGGTTTTCAAAATAACTTTTTCTCAAAATAGGGCTGATAATACACAAATCAATATGGTATGGTAGTCTTAGAAAGGTAGGTTTGGTACCTATGGATAAGACTAGCATGACTTTCTCTGGAAGAAAATTCACGTCTGAAGATATAGAGCTTATCAAGTGGACGAGAAAAAGATATCCACAACTATCCAGGACAGAGTTAGCAAGAACCTTATGTGAGTTTCTAGGGTGGACTACACCAGCAGGAAAAGCAAAAACACCTCAATGTACATCCTTTCTAGAAACATTGGAAGAAGCAGGACTCATTAAACTTCCACCGTTAGACACTTCAAAAATAAGGCTTAGGAATTCAAAACTACCAGACTTCAATATCGATACCACTCCGATCGCAGATGAATTAAAGGACCTATTGCCAATAAATCTTGAAATTGCGAGAGCCGGTATAGGGTTGAAGCTTTGGAAACGATACATTAGTGATTATCACATGATCGGTGAGAAACAAGTCTATGGTGCTCAATTAGCCTACTTTATTAAATCAAAAGAGACGATCCT
>NZ_JUEE01000177.1:0-11490 GCF_000802135.1 Desulfosporosinus sp. BICA1-9 | reverse complement strand
AGCGGTTTGATTCCGTTCTTTGAGAGCCTGATCCAGCTCCCGGGTGGTCATATCTTCTACATCATGCTGCAGGCTAAATTTCTCCCGCTCATCTTCCGGAATCCCCAGCAGGAGAAGAGCCTGGTAGTAGGTCAAATTCGCCGGCGCCGGCGAATTTGACCTGTCGCCGTCATCGCCGGCAGCGAATAGTTTATCTCTTTATTCTTCAAAGAGCTGCATCAGCCTGTTGGCTGTGCGCTGGGAATAGCTCACCGATTCGACCAACCATTTTCCCCATTCTCCATGCGGGAGCAAGGCCTTGGCCTCCTTCAGGCGCTTGCCGACCTCGATGGTATTGGTAAGCATGATTTTACTTATCAGTAATGCTCAACTCCAAGAATTTAAAGCTTTACGAAAAATCAGTGCCAGTGTTCAAAGAATGAATTTAAGTCGTACGATTGGCTTAGAAAGCATTAAACATGGACTCCATGCAATAGGAGGATTCGGGCCTTAATACAAAGTAAGGAGAAACTCGGCTGAACCACGAAAAAAAGAGTAGAGAAGGTATTTTGCCTTCTCTGCTCTTTTTTTCACCCCTTGCATTCATGAGGCATATAGTATGGCACGGGACTGAATGTTTAGGGGGGGCATATGATGGATAACCAACAAGTTAGTTGGAATAGTGTGGGCTTACGTCTGGTTCAAGGATTAACGACAACGATTGATGCGGTTCGTCAACTAGATGTTCAGGAAGCTTCTTTGGTGATGCGCTTATTAGGTAAAAGCTGTACGCGTATGATTAAAGAGGGGGTAGGTCATCAATTCGGAATTGCCTTGATTGAGACGAGTGCACAGTTGGCCATGAAGGAAAAATTAGTTTTAGAAGATGTGCTTAAACTAATTACGGGCATTATTGGTAGGCTCTATTTTACTGCGAATACGGATGAAGAACGTAAACTTGTTGCCCAGCTGGAAGAGGTAGTTAAAAATTACCAAGGAATCTCATAGGTGCATAAGTAATTTTTCTGCATAGATTACCAATAAGTACTATTTCAACAATATAAGGAGGCATAAGCTTATGAGAATCTATTACGTACGGTTACCGGAATTTGTACTTAATGTTTTGAGAAAAGTTTTTCGCTAAAGTGGTCTGAAAGTGACTCTTCCCTCCTAGAATGTATTATAGAGACAAGCAAGGAGGGAAATCATGCGTCAAAGTCGGTATTTATGGTTACTTGGGATATCATTCTTTTGTATGGTCACGATAATCACCCTAAAAACTCCTCAAACGGTGATATCAACCCTAGCAGATCCTCAATTTGGAAGTTCCCCTCGAGCGACTATTCAGCAATTTTGGAAACTGATGGATCTGCGTCAAACTAATCTTGCTCGTGATTTGATACTTGTTGTGCAGGGGTCATCTGACGAAAATGAGTTTAAAGCTTGGGAGTCTAGGTTAAATGGGGATCCGTTGTTATCGTTACAAAAAGTTGAATTTATGAATTCAGAGTTAGATGGCTCGCAAGCGATTATTGTGCGCGTTTCTTGGACGTCGTCAGTTGATAAAGTTCAACAAGCAATGTTCTCTATGAGTTTGAAGCAAACAGAAAAGGGCTGGCGTATTCAAGGAATTAAGCAGATTAACAACCTCTCGTTTGTGAGGGGGGATCATGATGGATGGTCAGTCTCGAGCTAAGCCTGATAAACAGGGAGCTGGTATTCAACCAACAGTAGTTCCTATGCGATTATATGTGGGTGTAATACTCTTATTTATTGGGGTAATTCTGTATCTGTTTAGCAACTAAACTGAATTTTCAAGGACCATGCTTAGAACACGGATATTCCTAACTGGGATACTGTGTTCTTTTACTTTATACGTTTATTTTATAATTTGAATCCCTTATAGTCACCCGTATGTCTTGAATAGTTTCATTGCTAATTGCTAACACTGAGGCTGAATACAATTTTTCTAGTGCAAGGCGTGCGGAAACACACACTGAGATACTGTCTGAAGTCACATAAAAGCGCAAGTTACCGTGTTACACTAGTGAACATAAAGAAGGGGGTCATATCAATGGCAGACGTAAAAAAAGAGAATCTAGAGTTGGAGTGTGCCCATTGTGGAACAACTAGTGAATTAACTCCAGTGCTTACTTATGTCCATCAAGGAGAAGAAAAACATGTATGCACGCGTTGTTTACCAATGCTCATACATGGTTAGGGGATGAATCGATGCGTTTTACACTAGAAATGAAATTAAAAGATATTATGGCAACAAATCCTAAAACCGCTGAAGCGATGCAGGAATTAGGTCTGCACTGTCTCGGGTGTTCCTTTTCCGTCAATGAAACCTTAGCTAATGCTGCCCAAATGCATAACCTTGATCCCAACATTTTGTTAGAAAAGGTAAATTCAGTAGAACAAGGGGAAATGTCTCTTGAAGCAGCTGCCAAGGCTCAACCGCCAGGGTCAATTTTACAAATGGATAAAAAGACCTATTCCATTGCTCCACATATCCCGGCAGGGGTCGTAACCCCAGAAATCTTACGTAAAATTGCAGATGTCTCGGAAAAGTATCATGCCCAAGCGCTCAAAGTGACTTCTGCTCAAAGAATCGCCATTGTTGGCTTGAAACCAGAAGATGTCCCGAAAGTATGGGAAGAGCTCGGCATGGATCCTGGGCATGCAGTTGGGTTATGTGTACGAAGTGTGAAAGTTTGCCCAGGAGACACATTCTGTAAGAGAGGGCTACAAGAAACCTTAGCCTTAGGAATGGAAATCGATAAGCTCTATCATGGCATGGAATTACCTTCTAAATTTAAGATTGGAGTTGCTGGTTGTCCGAATAAATGTACTGATGCTGCTTCAGTTGATTTAGGATTAATGGGTACCAGTAAAGGTTACCATCTGTATGTAGGAGGGAATGGCGGAGTCAAACCAAGGCAAGGAAATATCCTTTTAGAAAATCTACAGAGGGAGCAAATTTTGCCAGTTGTTGATGCGGTCGTTTCCTTCTATAAGGAAAATGCAAAACCTCAGGAGCGGATAGGACGGCTCATTGATCGAATCGGTATAGACGGCTTACATGAATTTGCAGAGAAAGCAAGGCATTAAGACAGTAAAAAGCGGATGTTGATCATCCGCTTTGACTGTCTTAGTAACTATTCAACTATTCAACGTGTATGGCGTCTGTAGGGCAGCCGTCAGCTGCATCTTTGGCAGCTGCTTCATAATCACTGGGAACAGGGTTTGTATAAGCGACTGCTAATCCGTCATCCTCCATTTTAAAGACTTCTGGACAGAATTCAGGGCAAGCTCCACACCCAATACACGCATCTTTGTCTACTGCAGCAATCATTATGTATCCTCCTTTCACGAATCTGTAATATTATTCCCTAGTCAAAAGCTAACTATTCACCTGGTGTAACATAAAATCATATGTTTCGAAGATAGTGCTAATTACCCTTAATGGTATTATAGGACAGATAAGACATATAATTCAATTGGTGTTACATTCTGCTTTAAGTCGATCATGTTCATGTATATTCGTTTTTAAACTCAGCGTATGTTTCAAGACCGAAAAATGATGTAGAATTTGCGTTAAATAAAAATATCCATAAATATCCATAAAGCCATAGCTGGTAAGACTTTGATAATATTATTATCACTTTTCACAATTACCTTATTATTTGCGATTTCGACATCCACCATATCGTATAATAAGTGCACCGGAAGAAGACAGACACTTATAAAGCAAAAAGATGTCCGGAATACAGTTAAGGTGGTATTCGTTGAATGAGTAAGAAGATTAAAATTATTATTGCGGATGATAATCGGAATTTGTGTCAAATGTTACAAAACTTCCTCCAAGGTCAGGAGGATTTAATGGTTGTCGGAGTTGCAAATAACGGTTTAGAGGCTTGGGAACTAATTCAATCTCAGGAGCCTGATTTAATTATTCTCGATTTAGTCATGCCAAATTTAGATGGATTGGGAGTATTAGAGCGAATCAATGCCCGGACGACCATGTCCCGACCAAAAATTATCATGTTAACAGCGTTTGGACAGGAATCGCTGACCCATCAAGCTATGATGCTGGGTGTTGACTATTTTATTCTTAAACCCTTCGATTTGGATATTCTCAGCAAACGTATCCGTTCTTTATCCCAGGACCTACCGACATCTGCTCCAACTCAGTTTTCAACGAATAATCCCATTGTGACAACTGTAGGAAGCGGGCTTAATTTATGTGTCGAGGTAACCACGATGATGCATCAAATTGGAATTCCTGCCCATGTCAAAGGGTATCAATATATACGAGATGCGATTTTGATGGTAGTGGAAGATGTCTCGTTATTAGGTGCGGTCACCAAGGAACTTTATCCAAGTATTGCGAAAAAGTTTGATACTGCTCCCAGCAGGGTTGAACGTGGGATTCGTCACGCCATTGAGTTAGCCTGGGAACGTGGACATACGGATACACTGAAGAGAATTTTCGGATATTCTATGAACATAGAACGCCAAAAACCCACCAACTCTGAATTTATAGCACTGCTCGCTGATAAATTAAGAGTTATGAGTAAAGTAAGCTAGGCAAGACTATTGGGTGGTAATTATCAAGTTTATTGGATACTTATCTGTCTATTGGATAAATTATAATGAGTTTTTGATACGCAAAAGCACCAAAACTTGGTGCTTTTTAGCTAAAAATTGATCTCATCAAACATATTGTAATAAGTTGACTAATTCGCAGAAAACAAGACGAACATAGAATATATAGCTGGAGATATTAATGATAAAAACTAGCGATTAATAAAATATTGCAGGAATTTTGTTCGCGTATACAGAACACTATCATGTATGGATAACATGGGTGAATTGTGTCTTTTGCTTATCAGTAAGCGATAGAAGCAGAGAGGATAAAGGTAACCCATTGTTTCCATATCCGTATTTACAACTATAAGATTAGATAAAAGGAGAGTGTTTAAAATTAAGAAGAAGAAAGTCTTAACCGTGGCCGTTGCTATGCTGCTAGCCATCAGTGTTTTTCTGACAGGTTGCTCAAGCAATCAACCAGCTGCCCCAGACGCCCCAGCAAAAGTCATGAAAACTAGTTATAACGTTGGCGCAGAACCCAAATCCTTAGATCCAGCCATTTCGACTGGTGTTCCGGAGACCCATATCCAAACAGCATTATTTGAAGGACTTGTTCGCATTGGCGAAGGTGAAAAGGTAACGCCTGGTATCGCTGAAAGTTGGACACAAAGCGCAGATGGAACGGTAATAACTTTCAAATTACGCGATGCCAAATGGAGTAACGGCGATACAATCACCGCCGAAGACTTCAAATTTGCATGGCTACGTGCTCTTTCCCCTGAATTGGCATCTGAGTATTCCTATCAACTTTACTACATCAAGGGTGCTGAAGACTATAATGGCAAAAAGGGTACCGCTGATGCAGTTGGTATAAAAGTCGTAGATCCTAAGACATTGGAAGTAACCTTGGCTGCTCCTACGCCTTACTTCATTGCCTTAACTGCTTTCCATACTCTGTACCCTGTTAATAAAAAGGTTGTTGAAGCAAACAAGGACTGGGCACTAAAGGCTGAGACTTATGTATCTGACGGTCCTTTCAAAATCCAAGAGTGGAAACACAATGATCAAGTCATTGTTGTCAAAAACGAAAACTACTGGGACGCTAAGAGCGTTAAGCTCGCTGAAGTCACCTTCAAGTTGATTGAGGATAACAAAGCAGCTCTTACAGCCTTTGAAAGCGGTCAGTTAGACGGAACTGAATATATTCCGATCGAGGACATCGACCGCCTCAAGGCAGCTAAGATCCTGAAAATTTCTCCATATATTGGTACCTCATACTATCGTTTTAATGTTACAAAGAAGCCTTTTGACGATGTCAAGGTTCGTAAGGCCTTAACTATGGCGATTAATCGTCAAATGTTAATTGACAAAGTGGTCAAAGGTGGACAATTGCCTGCCTACGCGTTTACCCCGCCAGGTATGGTAGATGTTGAAGAAGGCAAAGACTTCCGCACAGTCGGCGGAGACTATATCAAAGAAGATGTTGCTGCAGCAAAAGCACTCTTAGCTGAAGCTGGATACCCTGATGGCAAGAACTGGCCTGCAGATGTTTCGATTCTTTACAACACTAATTCCAACAACAAACTGCTTGCTGAAGCAATCCAAAATATGTGGAAAACCAACCTGGGTATTGATATTCAGCTGCATAACGAAGAATGGGCAGTTTATCTTGAAAATCAAAAGAAAATTAACTACAATATTTCCCGTGCTGCTTGGATTGGTGACTATGCTGATGCTATGACCTTCATGGATATGTTTGTTACTGGTGGCGGCAATAACCAAACTGGTTGGTCCAATGCTGAGTATGACAAACAAATTAAAGAGATTGCCAACAAATCTGGCGATCAAAAGGTTCGCATTCCAGCAATGCATGCTGCTGAAAAAACTTTGATGGAAGATATGCCTATAATGCCTATCTACTACTATACGCTACCTTGGGTTATTAAAGATAATGTTAAAGGCGCATTCCGTTCATCCTTAGGGCCAATAGACTTCAAGTTTGCAACTGTAGAATAGTACTATAATAATTAAATAATGCAACAATGGAGGTGGGCTATAATGCAACCCACCTCCATTTCATATGTATGTAAACGACAAAATTACTTCATAAATAACAATATATTTAATTTAATTCATTTAATTAAATTAATTTTTGTCGTATACAGGTTATAATATTATTAGTAAGATTTTATTTAATGGCAAGTCGAAGGGCATTTAAAAAATCCTTGTCTAAGGAGGATGAACATGGCAAAATACCTACTGCAGCGGATCGCATCCGCGGTACTTGTACTTTGGATAGTTGTTTCGCTTACATTTGTGCTCATGCACTCAATTCCCGGTGGTCCCTTTTCTCGCGAAAAACAGGTTCCCCCGGCAGTTTTGAAGAACCTCGAAGAGCGTTATCACATGAATGACCCGCTCTCCAAACAGTATATTGATTACATGAAAAATGTAGCTCAATTTAATCTTGGTCCGACCTTCCGTTATGAAGGCAGAACCGTTAATGATCTGATAAAGGATGGACTACCTAAAACAGCGACCATAGGGTTTTTGGCGACAATTATTGCTCTCGGTGGAGGCTTGCTACTTGGTAGTATTGCAGCTCTCTGGCATAACAAAACTCCAGACGGTGTGGCAACCTTTATCGCTACGATCGGTGTTTCTGTTCCCAGTTTTGTTATGGCTACTTTTTTACAATATTATTTAGGGTACAAACTTGGCTTGTTTCCTCCAGTTGGCTGGAATAATGGAGCTTTCAAAAATTTAGTCTTGCCCTCGATCGCGTTAGGGGCTTATCCTATTGCCCAAATAACGCGCTTGATGCGGACAAGCATGTTAGATGTCTTAAGTCAAGATTACATTCGTACAGCTAGGTCAAAAGGCTTACCTGGGTGCGTGATTATTGGTAGACATGCTATGCGTAACGCGTTGTTACCGGTTGTTACCTATTTAGGACCTTTCTTTGCCTATATTCTTACTGGAAACTTTGTCGTTGAATATGTTTTCAATATTCCCGGGATCGGGCAATTCTTTGTTACCTCGATTACTAACCGTGACTATTCTACCATTATGGGCATGACGGTCTTGTTCTGTAGTCTTTTAGTGGTATTTAATCTGTTGGTGGATATAGCTTATACATTTATAGATCCCAGGATCAAACTCACGGGTCAGAAAGGGGCGTAGTAATATGAAATTAGCACAAAATTTATTTGAACCCACAATATCACAAATTTCGGCCGAGCATATTAACCGCCCCAGTACTACTCTGTTGCAAGATGCCTGGAGACGTTTTAAGAAAAATAAGTTGGCCATGGCTGGTCTAATAACCCTGGTCGGCCTGATTATCTTCTCATTTATTGGCCCATTTCTCATTAAATTCAACTACATGGACAATGATTTAATGAATCAATACCTTGAACCCTCTTGGATTCATCCCTTTGGTACAGACGCTCTGGGCCGTGATACAATGGCCAGGTTAATGTACGGAGGAAGAGTTTCACTGGCCATCGGCTTTGTATCGGTCTTAATCAACCTAAGTATTGGCGTATTTTACGGAGGAATTTCCGGTTACTTTGGCGGCAGAATCGACAATCTGATGATGCGGATTATTGATATAATTTATAGCGTACCAGAATTGTTGTATGTAATTTTGCTCATGGTCGTCTTGGGAAGCGAGGGTGGCTTAATAAACATCATGATTGTTCTAGGAATTGTTAACTGGATGGGAATGGCAAGGATTGTACGGGGCCAGATTTTGGTCTTGCGGGAACAGGAATATGTTCTGGCTGCACGTACCTTAGGTGCTAGCACCACGCGGCTTTTGCTAAAACATTTGATTCCTAATGCTCTGGGTCCAATTATTATCACGTCTGCTTTAGCTATCCCATTGGCGATTTTTATGGAAGCTTTTTTAAGCTTTATCGGGATTGGCATTCAACCTCCTTTTGCCAGTTGGGGGTCCTTAGCTGCAGAGGGCAGGATGAACATTCCGTCGTACCCCTATTCCTTATTTTTCCCTGCTGCAGCAATAGCGATAACCATGTTAGCTTTTAACTTTGTCGGTGATGGCCTGCGAGACGCTTTTGACCCAAAAATGCGGAAGTAGAGGAGGAGAATGAGATATGGGACATTTGCTTGAAGTTAACGACTTATGTACCTCCTTCTTTACCTATGCAGGTGAGGTTAAGGCGGTTGATGGTGTAAGCTTCCACTTAGACCAAGGAGAGGCAATTGGAATTGTCGGAGAATCTGGTTGCGGCAAGAGTGTTACAGTCCAGTCTATCATGCGTTTAATTCCTAACCCTCCGGGGAAAATCATTGGAGGTAGGGTTAATTTTATAGGGGCGGACCTTTTGAAGAAAAGCGAAAAAGATATGGAGTCCATTCGCGGAAAAGATATCAGTATGATCTTCCAGGATCCCATGACCTCACTTAACCCAGTGCTCACGGTAGGCTTACAGCTAACCGAGGTGCTTAAGCGACATGAAGGGTTAACTGGCAAAGCTGCAGCAGATCGTGGAGTTGAGCTTTTAGACTTAGTGGGAATCCCCAATCCAGAAAGTCGCTTAAAACAATATCCACATCAATTTTCAGGAGGTATGCGTCAAAGAGTCATGATTGCTATCGCTTTGGCCTGTAACCCTAAATTGCTGATTGCAGATGAGCCAACAACCGCTCTCGACGTGACAATACAAGCCCAGATATTAGAGTTAATGCAAGATCTCAAAAGTAGAATCAACACCTCGATCATTATGATTACCCATGATTTAGGGGTTGTTGCTGGGCTTTGTAGCAGAGTAATCGTCATGTATGGCGGTAAAATTATTGAAAGCGGCAATACGGATGATATATACTATCGTCCGAAACATCCCTATACTTTGGGCCTTTTAAAATCAGTTCCTCGCTTAGATGCGGATAAGAGTGCGAAGCTTATTCCTATTCCTGGTACACCCGTTGATCTACTTGATCCTCCTAAAGGATGTGGATTCGCACCACGTTGCACTCACAGTATGCGGATTTGCATTGAGCAAAAACCGGAATTCACCCAACTTGACGAAGGTCACCAGGTGGCTTGCTGGCTGCAACATCCTCAGGCTCCCAAGGTAGCTGAGCTGGAAGGGAGAGTGTAAGCATGGAAGTACGAGAAGACTACATCTTAGAAGTCAATAATTTAGTTAAACACTTCCCCTTAGGCGGCGGTTTGTTATCGAAAAAGCAACAAGTAGTTCAGGCTGTTAATGGAATCAGCTTTAAGGTGAAACGAGGAGAAACTCTGGGCATAGTTGGGGAAAGTGGCTGCGGTAAGTCAACAGCTGGAAGATCAATCATTCGACTTTACGAACCTACTGCCGGTCAAATCATTTTCGAAGGCAAGGATGTTACGAAGGCCCAAGGAAACGACTTAATGGAGCTGCGGCGCAATATGCAAATGATCTTTCAAGACCCCTATGCTTCCTTAAATCCCCGGATGACGGTAGGAGATATTGTTGCTGAGGCCTTAGATATCCATAGATTGGCCACCGGGCAAAAACGAACCGATCGAATTTATGAATTACTTAAAATCGTTGGGCTAAACCCTGAACATGCTAACCGGTTTCCCCATGAGTTCTCCGGTGGGCAACGGCAGAGGATTGGTATTGCAAGAGCGTTAGCTGTTAATCCCAGTTTGATTATTTGCGATGAACCCATCTCTGCTTTGGATGTATCCATCCAAGCTCAGATTGTTAATATGTTAGAGGAATTACAAGCCAAGCTGGGTCTAACTTATTTGTTTATTGCCCATGATTTGTCGATGGTTAAGTATATCTCGCACCGCATTGCGGTCATGTACTTGGGACGGATTGTTGAGCTTACGAGCAGTAACGATCTTTATGCAAATCCTATGCACCCATATACTCAAGGACTGTTAAGCGCTATTCCTATTCCAGATCCTCACGTAGAAGCTAAACGACAGCGGATTGTACCCAAGGGGAATGTGCCGAGTCCCATTGATCCACCTTCAGGTTGTTATTTCCGTACTCGATGTCCCCATGCGATGGAGGTTTGTGCCAAGGAAGCACCTGAACTAAAAGATATGGGGAATGAGCACTTCGTTGCCTGCCACTTAGTTTAGAAGGTGAATTTTCAGCCATAAAGACGTCTGCTACACTTTCCATAAGGGTAAGTGTAGTCGACGTCTTTTATGGCGCAAGATAGTAAATACAGGAGCCTCATAAAAAAGAAATACCTGCAAAATCTTTAGATAAGAAAAAGGAATAAGCTAAATAATATGGAATCTAGCATATGATAAAGTTTCATTAAGTAGGATAGGGCGTATAGGAGAACTTATGGGGAAGATTATTTGTTTAATAGGTAAAAGTAGTTCAGGTAAGGACACCATTTTTAATGAACTAAAAAGGGATAAAGACCTAAACTTAAAACCCATTATTCCATACACAACAAGACCTAAAAGAAGTAACGAGATTAATGGAGTGCAATATGAATTCATCAATCAAGAAAGCCTAGAAACCTATGATCAAGCAGGATTAATCATTGAAAAAAGGGCTTATAATACAGTGAATGGCCTTTGGGTTTACTGTACGATTGATGATGGTCAAATTCAGTTAGAACATGAGAATTATATCATAATCGGTACATTAGAGGGTTATAAACATCTCGCAGGATATTTTGGCACTCCTAATGTGGTCCCAATTTATATTAACTTAGAAGATGAGATTCGTTTAGAAAGGGCAATCCATAGAGAAAAACAACAATTAAAACCTAATTATCAGGAATTGTGTAGAAGGTTTTTAGCGGATAGTGTGGATTTCGGTGATGATAAGTTAACCCATTATGGAATTACCAATAGTTATGATAACAAGGACCTGACTGAGTGCTTAACTAAAATTAAACGTGATCTACAGACTTTGCTGAAAT
>NZ_JUEE01000176.1:0-29897 GCF_000802135.1 Desulfosporosinus sp. BICA1-9 | reverse complement strand
GGCTGCAGATAGACTGTGTATTTGCTCCCGTCTCCACGAAACAGGGTACTATAAGCTACGACAGGTGACAGTATGCGCACGCGAATAATCTCGCTTTGCACATTCGGGTGTGAGACTTGAATCCCAGTAATCTCTGCACTGATCCCGCCGATTCTTAACGTCAACTGTTTTAGCAGTCCCCCTGCGATAGAACCTAGAATATCGTTTATCGGTGAGGAGACAATCCAATTGGCTCCTTCAGGGAAACGGATAAACTTTTTATCCTTAGATAACTCATAACGTCCCAATAGCTTTGAAAATGTAAAGAGCTTTGCACTATCAGTTCCCTAACCGATCCGCTGAATGATTGAAATAATTCAAAGAAGTTCTCGCTGGTATACCAATAGGGCGAGGTCTTCCCTCTGTAGGTTTCACCTCTGGCATATTCAATCGCCATCTGATGTAAATATCCTGCGCAGGCCATCAAGTCAGACCCTCGCACCGGCCCCTTCTCATTTTCCAGAACTCGAGTTATTTCTTTAATGTAGCCGGCAATTTTTCGGACTGAATCCAAATCATCCTTAATATCAACAATAAGCCGTTTATACTGAACCCGTTTCTTCTCTTCACTCGTCATATCCTCACCCCATCTCTCACAATACGTTCCTGCATAGATTCTTGAGCAAATTCGAACTGGATAAAATCTAGAGGAATAGGTTCTGCAATATCTTCGGCAATCCGATACGCCTTAAAATAATTTTCTTCCAGTAATCCTTTTACAGCTATGTCAATATCAGATTCCAATTCATACATATCTGTCGTTAGAGAGCCAAATAGATAAACCTCGATATTTGGGAATGAATCTCGTAGGGTCTTAGCAACTTTCTTCGCTTTCTCGCGGGCTACCTTATAGAAATCCAAGCGTCTTTGTTCCTCAGCCTTAATTTTGAGTTTATTTCCTGCGACGTATGAAGATATATCCATAGCCCTCATAGTCCTTGCCCCCATTATATCTATTTCCTATAAATACCATACCATAAGTATCGGAAACGAACAATAGGTTCCTTGTGGCATATACATGTGATGCCTCAAAGCCAATCGGTAAACAGAAAAAGAGGCATAGTAAGATTTAATCTGTGAGGATCCTCTAACTATGTCTTGGGGAATTAATATATTCAATTTATGCATATTGACTTTAAAGTGGCTCACTTTGTTTATTTACAAGAGAAGCACGATTATTTCTTACTTTAGGCATAAGCACCATAACAAAGACCACTAATCCAATCAAATCACTTATCCATCCAGGATATACCATAGCAAGCCCCATCACCATCATAATTGCCCGTTCCCAGTTTTTCAGGGCATTCCCAATAATCCATCCTTCTACAGATGAAGCCAGGGCAATAACTCCGATAATTGCTGTTATCATAGCCAGAATAATGCTAATAATTCCAGCCTGTAGGATTAATGCGGGCTGATAAACAAACATAAAAGGAAGGATAAAGCCTACGAAGGCCATCTTTGAGGCACTTAGCCCAATTTTTATCGGATTGGCATCAGCAATACTCGAAGCAGCATATGCTGCGACTGCAACCGGAGGGGTAATAGCTGATAAACATGAATAATAAACAATAAAGAGGTGGGTAGACATTGTAGGTAAGCCAAGCTTAATTAAGATGGGGGCTGCTAATACAGCTGTAATGATATAGGCTGAAGAGACTGGCATCCCCATACCAAGAATGATACATAAAATTGCAGTAGCTAAAAGGGTAAAAAAGATACTTCCTCCTGTCATACCAAAGATCAACGCTCCAAATTTAGTACCAAGTCCTGTAAGCATTACCCCGTCAATTAACATTCCGGCAGCAGCACAAGCCACAGTTACTGCAATCATACGCTGAACCGTCTCTTCAGATGCCTCAATCAGACGGCGCAGTCCAATTCGTCTTTCCGGAGTAAACCAGCTTAACAACACCACTAGACCCGAAGCCATTACGGCTACATAAGAGGGTGTAAAACCGCGAATGATTAAGTATACCAAAAAGACTAAGGGTATGATATAGATCCAGCCTTCTTTCAGGACTGTCCAGATATCCTGTACATCTTCATCAGCCATCCGCATCATGCCGTTCTTTTCAGCGCGAAAATGAATCTGGAGATAGATTCCCAAATAATAGAGCAGAGCAGGTAAGACAGCAGCGACAGCAATATCTCTGTAGGGTATTCCAGCAAATTCGGCCATTAAAAACGCCGCCGAGCCCATAATAGGTGGCAGGATACTACCACCCGTCGATGCAGCCGATTCTACTGCTCCGGCAAATATTGGATTAAACCCCACTTTTTTCATCATGGGGATATTTACTGATCCTGTTGTCACCACATCTGAAGTAGGACTTCCCGAAATCATGCCAAACAAACCGGCCGATATGATGGCTATTTTAGCGGGCCCCCCGGTTGAACGCCCGGCTATGGAGGCAGCAAACTTAAAGAAGAAATCTCCACCACCGGCCTGTGTATATAGACTTCCGAACAAGACAAACAGGAATACATAGGTGGCCGCTACTGCAATGGGGGTACCAAAAAGACCATTTACAGTATAAATAATATTATCAAGAAAATGATTGAGTGTTATATGCCGATGTGAATAAGCACCCGGGAGCAGGTCCCCAAAGAATGTATATCCCATAAACGCTAATACTAGTAAGGTCATGGTTGGCCCCAAAACCCTTCGGGTAACTTCTAAACTCAAGAGTACTAAAATAATCCCTATAACTGTTTCTATAGGTGTTAAAGGATTAAACAAGGGAATGCGCTGCAGATATTGTTCGATATTTAAGAAGAAGTAAAGTTCAATACCTAGCGCTAACAAGGAAAAAAATATGTCCAACCAAGTGGGCTTGTTTCCCTTTGCCTTTTCTGTTGCACTAAAATATAAAAAAGCTATTGCTAACATTATTGGATAAAAAATCGTAGTATATTGGTACGGATCCAGTGTACCAAATCCCCCGAGCCATACTTCAAAAATTGTTAATCCAATAGCAAGAATGATAACAAGCCAACGAAATGGCCCCTCTAGATTTCTTCTCCGTCCCTCTCTAAGAAGGGCTCTTAACCAGGAAATTTGCTCAACCGGTTGTTCGGAGGACATCCTCAATACACCTCAATTCCAAATTCAAAAAAATTGACATTACCCTGCCGGAACTGATCTAGTCCCAGCAGGATTTTAATAGGAATGGTCATTCTACACTACTTAATTAAACCAGCCTCTTTAAAGTAATCTTCTGCTCCTGGTGCCAAAGGTAAGACACCTGTATTTGCTAACTTCTCCGGAGTCATTTCTTTCATTGATGGATGAACATTTTTTATTAAATCAATATTTTCTGTTAAGGCTTTGGCCATTTTATATAAATCTTGCTTGGTTGCCTTGGAACCGGCTAGAATGACTGCACTAAGGGTAACTGTATTGACATCTTCTTTTTGCCATTCATATGTCCCTTTGGGGATTACAGCAGATTTCAAATCCCAATCTTGTTTTAACTTTTTTGCTGCAGCATCATTAATAGACCACATTACCAGAGGTGTATTGACACTCGTCTCTGTAATCTTTGCTTCAGGAGCGAAGGTAAAGTCAAGGGTAATATCTAAACGCCCATTTTTTACGGCGTCAAAACGGGTTGCACTTCCCTGCCAGATTAAAGAACCTCCCCAAGACTTTAAATTCTCTTCAGTAATTCCATAGGACTTTAAAACATCATTACCTGCAAGAGAATTCAAATTCCCCTTTTGATTAATGCCAATGTTGGCTGGAATCTTATTTTTTACAATATCCTCAAAACCCTTGGCACCAGTTTTATCCACAAATTCCTTGCGGACCGCAATTTGTAATACCGCATTATCATAAAGTGTGGCAAATGCACGAAGATCATCATATTTCTTCTGGAAAGGATCCAATCCTTTTTGAGCCGCTATAACCTCTACTGATTGAACAATTCCTAATTCCACTTTTCCTTCTGAGAGAAGTTTAATATTTCCGGCGCCACTTCCAGGTTCATAACTGAATGAAGTAGCCGGATATGATTTAAGAAACGCATTACCAACGACCGGACCAAGAGCGGCCCAAAAACCTCCTACTGAGCCACCGGCCATTGTAACCTTAAATGGACTTTTGTCATTCTTATCAATTTCCCCTGTTGTACTTTGATTCTGTTCAGGTGCTTTTACTTCCGTATCATTTGTTGTTTTTTTGGAACATGCGGTTAGCCCGAAAGTAAGCAATAAAGCTAAACCTACAGTGAGCATCCGAGTCCACCACGATCTTGACAGTTTCATTTTACAACCCCCATTCCTTAATCTGACCTTTTGTATTTACTTATGTAGCAATTTCTAGTTAAAACAACTAAGTTCTACAAATTCAAATTATTCCCCTCCCAAAATTTAATATCTATATCTATCTGAATATTATGCAAATTGTAAGCCAAAGTCTGGCCTTTATTTGTTAACTGTATGAAACAACCATTAATTAGCATATTTACAATAGTGAACAAACTATATATATACTTAAACATTTATCATAAAACAGATTTAATAGATTGAATATTTTTAAAATGAAACGTCAAGTTTCATGTATGAAAAATCTTTTGAGTTTTTTTCTAAATTACAATAAAGATAATTGCTTCATAAATCGACTTTTCCATTATTAAAATGTGGAAGTCCTGCCACCTTGGCATATTAGTGTAGATGGAAAGAAGGAGCTGTAGTAAAATAAGGATAGACTTACTTAAGGTTTCAATATATTGTTCTATTTGTGGTTAGTGTCGTAAAGGATTACAAGCGCTGAGGCACGTTAGATAACCAATCTAAATTACTTATATAAAAGTAATATCAAGGAAGTGAGGTTATACCGAAGATGGTTACTTTAAACAAGTTTGATGATCACTGTTGGAAAGATATTATTCCCCCTGAAATATTAGAGATTTATCGTGCGTATGAAAGAGAGTTGACCCTCGGAAAACGACCCGCAGTTTTAGCGATCGATCTGTATAACTGTGTTTTTCCTCCGCAATCCATGCCGGTTATTGATGCCATCATACTCAATCCAAGTTCATGTGGGGAATACGCTTGGAATGCAATTAGCCCTACCTCTAAGCTCCTGGATTTTTCCAGAAAAAGGGATTTTCCTATTTTCTATACTACGTCCGATCCCAGACAACAAACCGGGATCAAAGCAACAAAAAGACCGCTATCCCAGAACCTTGAAAATGATTTTGCTTTTTATCCTGATTTTGAGCCTCAAAAGAATGACATTATCATTTATAAACAAAGAGCAAGTGCCTTTTTCGGTACGCCCTTAATAGCAAACTTGACTCAGCTTGGCATTGACTCTATTATCGTTTGCGGTGAAACAACGAGTGGTTGTGTTCGCGCTAGTGTTGTCGATGGCTACTCGTATGGTTTTCATATGGTCGTCGTTGAAGAGACGGTTTTTGATCGTAGTATTGTGTCCCATAAAGTGAATTTGTTTGACTTACACCATAAGTATGCCGATGTAATGAGATTAGATGAAATCTTAGCCTATTGAGCCTTGGTTAGCACCCGTCCTGTTAGAAACGAAAAAACAAGGGTCGAATTTAAAAAATTCAGCCCTTGTTTAACTATTTCTACCTATCCCCTTATTTCAGTTTCAGAGCCGCACTCGGCCATTCTAGACTACTCTTTTTTTAAATAACTCGAGATTACTTGCCTATTAATTTACTCTCGACATTATAAATAATCTCACAATCACAAATCCCGCCATTTTTTTTGAATACCTCTATTGTATCATTAATTTTCCCTCGGCTAAACTGCATCTGAGTAAGAATTTGGTTACTCAAGCGGAGGGTATGGTCACATGTCAATCCTGAGAGTTTCTCATTCAACCGATAAAAAAACATTCTCTGAAAAAGCAGGCTCAATAGATCATAGTCCTTGTTTAAACTTGCTTTCTCCTGATTAAAAAGAGAATCATACTCAAGATTAGCCGTTTGTAAGCTAGAGACAAGTCTACGATTAACCTCTTCTCTAATTAATTTTCGGTCTTTTAGAACCTCTATTTCAGGAGTTTGTTGTTCTCTGAGTTCTCTTCGTTTTTCTTTATTTGCCGTTCGTTTACTATAACCTAGTGTCATGAAATTGCCTCCTGCATTCTGTTTAACCAAGGTTAATGCTCTCATCATATTGTAACCGCTCTGATGCCTATGTAAACTAAATCCATCATAACCTTAATTCCTGCCCATGATCCTTAAACCATTTTTTCCAATACGCGTATTCCGGCATAAAGACTGCTACCCTCAGCCAGAACTGCTCGGAATGGTTGAGATGCGTCAAGTGCGCGAGTTCATGAATAATAATATAATCAATCCCTGCATCCGGGGCCATAATGATTCGCCAATTCAAATTTACGTTTCTTTTACTTGAACAGCTCCCCCAACTTGTCTTCTGTTCCTTCAGTCGAAAGGTCTGAAAGCAAACTTGCATTCTCTCCGCTTGCTTTTCAAGCTTGTCCTGTAGCACCCTGCGCGCTTGCGCTTTATACCATGATAAGAGCGCCTTCTGGACATGTGGCGCACAGTCCTTATCTTCTAAGTCCTGGGATAAATAAACCTCAAGCTCTTGACCTTCCAAATAAACTCGGATCCTTTGGCGCGGATGTCTTCTAATTTTCAGTTCAACGGTCTTCCCCCGATACAGGAAGTGTTCTCCATCGCTATACCTTGCTGGTCGTTTCAGAACAGCTTGCTTCGCGAGCCAGTGCTTTAAGATCCACTCCTGCTTAGCGAGTAATAATTCTTGCAGTTGCTTGACCGATACGTTCTTTGGTGCAGAAATACGAAGGCGATCTTCAAGGATACTCAGAGTAATCCTTCGATAACGTGCGCTCCGTCGTTCTTCATAAGGTATCGTTTGATCCTTAATACTCAGTTGGTCCATTTAAGGGTCATCCTACCTCTCCGCTTAAAAGCATTCCCCCAATTCCAGCCATAACGTCACAGGTTCCTGAAATACAGGTGAAATCTTGTATATTATAGACAATTATACAACATTGCGCAAAGTTTTTTCTTTCTAATTCGGTTGACGTTTACGTAAACTTGTGTCAGAATATTCTTATATTACTAATATAATGAATTAAATAAATTTATAGCTGAAAAGGAGAGAAAAGATATGGATACACTGTGGCGCGTCATTGAGCGAAACGCTAGGAGTTTTCCCGAACAAACAGCCTTACGCTATCCACCTGCAGACCTGACATTTACCTGGAAAACCCTCCACTCTGAGACCTTATGGCTAGCGTCCTATATTCAATCCCTCGGGGTAGGTGCTGATAAAATAGCGTTGCTTTCCCCTAATAGGCCCGAGTTTATCTTAGGGTTTCTCGCTACCATGGCGATCAAAGGAGTAGCCGTACCAGTAAATGTTCGACTAACAAGTCGAGAAATCTCAGACATCCTCAAGAGTTCAGGAATTGGCGTGTTACTCTATGAGGAGAGCATGAACGGTATCGCCCTTGAAATGGAACAATTGGGGTTCACCATCATTAACATAAGTGCTGCATTACAGATTCAGAAGAACTCCGAGCAAGTCCTTCATTCTGAAGTAGCTGCTACGAATGAACCCTATTCTTCAGATCTAGAAGGATCTGAACTAGCAGAAGTCCTGTATACCTCAGGTACAACTGGACAACCCAAAGGAGTAATGCTCTCTCATCAAGCCATTCTGTCCGCGGCGAAAATAATGGCCTATGAAGCAGGGATTTACGCTGGGGACAATTGCCTGATTCTCATGCCCTTGACGCATTCAGCACCACTTAATCTTTTTCTGTGGGGTGCATTTTGGTCAGGTGCCTCGATTACCCTTGGTGATTTCACCCCTCAGACTCTTCTTGATTACGCTGCAAAGGAAAAAACGACGCACTTTTTTGGTGCCCCCGTCGTTTATCAACTCATCTCTAGGATGCCCAATCTTCAAGATTGGGATCTCTCTAGCATGAAAGTATGGGTATACGGTGGAGCGTCTGTCGGGGCAGAGCAGATTATTCATTGGCAGACGAAACTGACCGGAAAATGGATGGGTGTTTACGGTTTGACCGAAGCTGGACCCAACGGTACTGCTCTCCGACCTCAGGAACATGGAACAAAAACGGGGAGTATCGGACGACGGGGCACGACCAATACAGAAATCCGAGTAGTGCGCACAGACGGTACAGATACAGATCCCGATGAGGCTGGGGAAATCATTATTCGCTCGGAAAGTCTAATGAGTGGCTACCTCAATAATCCGTCAGCCACAGCGGAAGTTCTGCGCTCGGGTTGGCTATATACAGGAGATATTGCCCGCCGGGATAACGATGGTTATATTTGGGTAATGGATCGTAAAAAGGATATGATTATTACCGGTGGAGTTAATGTCTATCCCAAAGAAATCGAAGACGTCTTGAGCACTCATCCCAACATATTAGATTTAGCTGTGATTGGCGTCCCCCATTCAGACTGGGGGGAAACAATTTTGGTCATGCTGGTTACGCGACCTGGAGAAAATCTTACCCTCGATGATATTCGAGATTTTTGTCAGGATAAACTTGCCGACTATAAGATTCCTCGCTCTCTAAGCATTGTCGATGCTTTACCTCGCAACGCTTCCGGAAAAATACTCAAGCATGTTCTTAGAGCGGAACACCGACCCATCAACGTTTAGATTCAGTCCAGTGGAAAACAGAGGGACAGGTGTGTTGTTTCGAAACAACGCACCTGTCCCCTTGATTTGCCCTTCTAAAATCTAAACAACATCTTGACATGTAAACCCTTTATTAAACCTATTAACTTGTTGTATTATTAGTATATAATTGTATAACTTTGATAATAATGGTATTATTTATTAGTTCAATCAGTACGAAGACTGTTTGAATTATGAACTACTAAATAAGAAAGCTTGTTATAGGGGGGCAAATGTTACTTCTAAGGATCTCACAAAACATCCCAAATTTCAAATCCAAAAACAGATTAGTAAATCTCAGCTTAATAACTTGTCTACCGTTGTTGATGCTATTTGCCTTAGAGACAGTTTATAGAGGGAATCTCTTCAGTACCTGCTCTTGGATTAGGAATTACCCAAAACAATTTTTACTAAGCTATGTTTTAATGTTTGGATTCATCAACTCTTTCTACATATTACAACGAAAAATCTATAGTTCTATCGGAGTCTTATTCTTTTCTTTTTTCTCTGTCATGGGCCTTATGAGTCGTCAGAAATTAATCTTAAGAGGAGAGCCCCTTCTGCCCTGGGATTTTATCCTCGGCAAAGAAGCCATTAATATATCTAAAGAATTTAGTGGTACTATGCCAGTCATTCCCCTTCTGTGCCTTAGTGTTATTACCATCGTTCTTTTTGTTTCGGTCAAATTCATTCCTCAAGAGACTTTTAATTGGCGAAGGAAAATTGCAGCTTCCCTGATCTCCTTGGCAGTGCTTTTTTCCGTTTATTCAGATGTCACATCCCTCGAAAAGACCTTTTCACTCGAGCTAATTTCCTGGAGCCAAAAATTAAACTACGAGGAAAACGGCATGCTCCTTGGCTTTATCCTCAATACAACCTATCTATCGGTTAATAAACCGGCCGAGTACGAAGAGGAACTCGTAAAAGAGATTATGAACGATACAACCCCGCCCTATGAAGTTGCCCCCAACTTTAAGCCCAACATTATTTTCGTAATGAGTGAAGCCTTTTGGGATCCCACTTTGTTAAAGGAAGTCTCATTTAGCGCAGACCCCATTCCCTATTTTCGTTCTCTCCAAAAAAGTCAAACCAGTGGAGTGATGCTTTCTCCCGTTTATGGTGGAGGCACTGCTAACACTGAATTCGAAGTATTAACGGGCTTGTCGATTCAATTCTTTCCCCAAGGCCTGGTTCCTTATGTTGAATATGCTCGTAAACCTATAGAAGCCTTACCGACTATCTTAAAAAAGCAAGGGTATGAGACGACAGCCATTCACACCTATGACAACTGGTTTTACGGCCGAAACAACGTCTATCAAAATTTCGACTTTGATAAGTTTATTAGCAAAGAATTTTTTCATAACCCTGAATACAGCGGTCAATATATTCGCGATACTGAACTTTCCAGGAGAATTCTCGAAGAAATGAAGAAAACAGATAAACCTGACTTCATTTATGCTATTTCCATGCAAGGCCACGGGCCTTACTCTGCAGAAGAAAACCCCAATAATTCGATTAAAATAAGCGGTAATTTGAGTCCAGAGCCTCAAGCCATTTTAGAAAACTACACCAATATAGTTTCTGATGTTGATCAATCACTCAAACTATTAATTGAAGGGTTAGAGCAGTCGAGGGAACCCTCCATCGTGGTGTTCTTTGGGGACCATTTACCTATGCTTGGGAAAAGCTTTGAGGTCTATAAACAAGCCAATTTCTTCCAAGATGAAATCAACTACCAAGATTATCTAAAGATGCATAGTGTTCCCTTTATCGTCTGGGATAACTTTTCAGACAACAAAGAGAAGCTTCGTTTATCCTCGAACTTTCTGAGTCCATATATTTTAGAACGTGCTAAAAAATCAGGAAGCCCTACGACAGACTTCCTTCATACCCTTATCCAAAACGGCTCCAATGTCGTGATCAGCGAGCAGCATTTACCGAGGGAGGACATTTCTGAGCAAGAAATCAATCAGTACCAACTGCTTCAGTATGATATTCTTTTTGGCAACGAATATGCTTACCACTTAAAACCTGACCACAAGCCGCAAGCAAACAGTAATTATGTTTTAGGAGATGGTCAAGCACTCATTGTCAAAGCTACCCCTCCCCATACGTCAGTAATTGAAATAGAAGGGGAAAATTTCTTGCATGATCATAAAGTTTATGTCAACGGACAACTCGTTAAGACCGATTTTGAAAACCCCACCTATTTGACTGCCAGTCTTCCTAAGCGCTTAAATAGTAAATCTGGTGTTCTAGATATTCAGCTTAAGTTAACGGATAGCATGGGAAATGTAATCTCTGAATCCAATACTTATAAACTGGAGTCCTCCTAATCATAGAAACTTTTTACCTAACCTCTTCTATTAAAGCCTTAAAGCCCGGCAAGGCATTCTCAATTGTTTTATAAGCGACACAATAGGCAATTCGAACATAACCTGGACATCCAAAGGCAGTGCCGGGAACAATGAGTATATTTTTCTTATTAGCCAAGTTACAGAATTCAACATCATTCTCAATCGGACTCTTAACAAACATATAGAAGGCACCTTCGGGTTTAATACAATGGTAGCCGTAGGATGAGAGTCCTTTATACAGAAGCTCACGATTCCTGTTATAGGTCTCAATATCGACCTTTGCATTTAAGCACTTAGCAACAACGCGCTGGAATAACGACGGAGCATTGACGTAACCTAAAATTCGATTAGCAATATTTGCTGCTGAAAGGATATTTTCATAATCGGCAGCCTGATCTGAAATCACTAAATAACCGATTCTTTCGCCGGGTAAGGAGAGGGATTTGCTGAAAGAATACCCGATGATCGTGTTGGCATAATACTTCGAAAGATAAGGCACTTGAGCATTATCATAAGCAAGTTCTCGATAGGGTTCATCGGCAACGAGATAAATATCGGTTTCAAATTCCTTTTGCTTCTCCACCAGTATTTCAGAGAGCTTGATGATGGTTTTTTCTGAATAGATAACACCAGTGGGATTATTAGGGGAATTGATGATTACCGCTTTAGTTTTAGGGGTAATCTTATCTTTGAATTCTTCAAGATTAGGTTGGAAATCAACCGTATTGGGGGAGACTATTACTAATTCGCCTTCATGGTTTTTTACATAGTTCCTGTATTCTCCAAAAAAAGGTGCAAAAGTGATAACTTCATCCTGTGGGTTCAGTAAGGTTTTAAAAATAACATTTAATCCGCCTGCTGCACCAACGGTCATCAGAATGTTTTTTTGAGTAAACGTGGTACCGAATTTATCATTAATGGACTTTGCAATGGTTGCTCTTACTTCTTCATAACCCGAGTTATTCATATAACCGTGAATGCTCATAAGACTATCCGTCTTTAAAATCTCTAAAATTGCGTCGTTCACTTCAGCAGGTGGTTCAACATTAGGGTTTCCAAGGCTAAAATCAAAGACGTTTTCTGCCCCGTGAATCTCTGCCAGGCGTTTTCCTTCCTCAAACATGGCTCGAATAACAGAACTGTTTTTTATTTGCTCTTGCATTTTAATTGATATCATAACGTCCAACCTTTCTTCGCTAACTTTATAATTGCCTAGTCTAACTCTTGAGTCATGAATGCCAGGCTTCCTTTCATGTCGTTTCGGATAGATTACAAATTGTCTACCTTTTGAATTCAACATTTTTCCTAAATGTTCCTGCTGAATTACAAGAATTATATAAATATACAAAAACCAGAGCGTTAAGAAAAAAACGTTCTGGTTTTAGTTTTTAGTCAATTGAACTCACAAATTATTTAACCATAACATTAGCTCTTTTCGCTTACATTCTCGTCTTAATCCGTTCAATCGCCTGAAGTGTATTTTCACGAGTACCAAAAGCGGTTAAACGGAAATATCCTTCTCCATTCGCACCAAAGCCAGCTCCCGGTGTGCCTATCACATGTGCATCCTTCATCAATTTATCGAAAAACTCCCAAGAACCCATATTTTTCGGGGTCTTCATCCAGATATAGGGGGCATTGATTCCACCGAATACTGTATAGCCAGCCTCTTGTAAGCCCTCACGGATGACTCGGGCATTTTCCATGTAGTAATCAATAGTTTCCTTGATTTGCTGCTTTCCTTCTTCAGAGAATATCGCGACTGCTCCGGCTTGTACAGGATAAGACGCTCCATTAAATTTTGTGGTCTGTCTTCTTAGCCATAGCGAGTTAAGACTATGTGCTTCACCTTTAGAATCATAGACCATGACTTCCTTCGGAACAATCGTATAGGCACAACGGGTTCCGGTAAAGCCTGCCGTCTTGGAGAAACTTCGGAACTCTACTGCTACTTCCTGAGAACCTTCAATCTCAAAAATACTGTGCGGAACGCCCTCTTCCCGGATAAACGCTTCATAAGCCGCATCGAACAAAAGGATTGAGCGGTTTTCTCGGGCATAATCCACCCATTGCTTCAGTTCCTCTTTAGAAAGTGTCATCCCGGTCGGATTATTCGGAAAGCAGAGATAGATCAGATCTACGCGTGTCTCAGGAAGAGAAGGCTTCATGCCATTTTCCTCTGTGCACGGAAGATACACGATGCTTTCGTACTGGCTCTTTTCACTATCAAAATTCCCGGTCCGTCCTGCCATGACATTGCTATCGACATAAACCGGATAAACTGGATCCGTAACTGCCATAATGTTATTAACTCCGAAAAGCTCCTGGAAATTTGCCGTATCACTTTTCGCTCCATCGCTGACAAAGACTTCATCGACAGAGAGTTCCACTCCACGAGGGGTAAAATCATGTTCGATAATCTTTTCAATCAGAAACTGATAGCCTTGCTCCGGACCGTAACCACGAAAGGTTTTCGAATTCGCCATCTCATCGACACCTTTATGCATTGCCTCGATGACTGCGGGTGGCAGGGGACGCGTAACATCTCCGATTCCGAGTCGGATAATATCAGCCTCCGGATTGTTTGCTTTAAATTCGTTAACTCTGCGGGCTATTTCAGAAAAAAGATAGCTCCCTGGTAATCTAAGATAGTTCTCATTCACAAGTGCCATATGTATTCAAACTCCTTCATTTTGTACACTTTTAATATATTTATAAATTATATTTATTAGTTGAAGACTTTGCAACTCTGTTGGCTAAGTATACATTAAAATCATCCCTAAGCGGCTCTTTTTTATGTTTAGCAGACAGCTATTTGACGATGAGCACGGGGCAGGGCGAATGTTTGATCACCGATTGGCTAACACTGCCTAATAATAAGCCAGTTAACTGCCCCAAGCCTCTGCTGCCCATTACAATAAGATTCGCTCTTTCTTCTGTTGCGACCGTAACGATCAACCTAGCAGGATTGCCAGTAGCACTTCTTTTGCAAATTGAATCGGGTTGGATACCCATATCCGTCAATATAGCCTTCAAGATATCCTCAGCATCTAAGTTATTGAATGGGATATATTGACTTCCATGATCTATTGCTCCGTGGTAAAGCACGATCATTTCCTTGACATATAGTACGGTGAGCTTGGCACCCGTGTTTTGAGCTAACTCTATAGCTAGGGTCAAGGCACGTCTGGAAGGAGTAGAAGCATCCACGGGTACCACAATTTTCTTATTATTCATAATTATACCTATCTAACCCACAGATTCATGTCTTCATAGGAACCGGCGATATGGCAATTATTAATCAGGCGGCCTTGATATCTGTAGCCAAGTTTGTGAAATACTCTATTCATTCCGTAGGACTGAGCCCGTGCCAGAGTATATACGTTGAATGAACCCTTCTTTTGAACTTCATGCTCTAACATCCACAGCAAACGCTCGGAGAGTGAATGCCCCCGGTATTCCTCTATTGTTGCACAATCCGTCATTTCGCAACGCTTAAGGCTTTGGTTTGGATAAGCAGCTGCCACACTAATCAGCTTTTCTTGTGAGAATGCTCCTGCAAAAATATTTCCCTGTTGCATTAAGGAGCGGATATATTGTGGGTCCCCCACTGGGGAGGGATAACTTGTAAATACTTTAGTAAGCAACTGGGATATTTGCTGGGCAAAGGATTCATTTAAGAGTTTCAACTCTATTCCATGAGGCAAGCTTCGCGTCTGATGGATCGGTTCCGTCCTGACAGAATGGATAATCTCGTTCTCGGATTGCAATTTATGGGAATGCCCTCTTCCCCCACGAACATAATAGGCAAGGCTAACCGCAAATTCCTCGTAGTTGTTCTGGAAGAGGGTGCCTTCGGTACGAAAGCCGCATCGTAGGAAATCGGGAACATCGGCCGGCAATGCCCAAAGCCATATTTTTTCCAGTTTCTTTTTTAAGGCCAAATAAATCAGATGTCGACCGAACAACGTGGGCTTTGTTCCTTGTGGGTAGCCATCAACGATCAGTCGTTTATTTTTCTCATCCACGGTAATGGGGCTTGAGTAACTCACCGCGTTCATTGTGTTAAGCATTTGCTCTACCTCCGAAACTTCCGGAAACCTGCTTCCTTCGCTCCTGGCGCATATTTCCTTGAGGTATCAGGCTAATCCGCTCACCCGTCAGCAATTTCCCAAGACCAATCTGGCGAGTTTTCAAGTTTGAACATGGATCTGAGCAGGTCTTACAGCGGCTTGTTGTATTTTCCGGTTCCTGATATACGCTGATGACTCCTTCATAATTACGCAGGATGACCTTATCGCTGGATTGCGAAATCAAATAGTTAGGCTGCAGGGGGATTTTACCGCCACCTCCCGGGGCATCGACAACAAAGGTAGGAACTGCAAACCCGGAGGTATGTCCCCTGAGCATTTCGATAATCTCTAACCCTGTACTGACCGATGTCCGGAAATGCTCAATACCGCTCGATAAGTCGCATTGGTACAAGTAGTAAGGCCTTACCCGACATTTCACCAATTCATGGAGCAGTTTTTTCATAATCACAGGACAATCATTGATCCCTTTAAGCAAAACCGACTGGTTCCCAAGTGGAATTCCAGCATTCGCCAGTTTGGTCAGGGCATTACGGGCTTCAATGGTAATCTCTTGAGGATGATTGAAATGGGTATTAATCCAGATCGGGTGGTATTTTTTCAGAACCTCGATGAGGTTATCTGTAATACGCATAGGAAGAACTACCGGGGTTCTTGTCCCGATCCGAATGATCTCAACGTGGGGGATCGATCGAAGACTGGACAGGATAAACTCTAAACGGTCATCAGAAAGGGTCAATGGATCTCCTCCTGATATCAGAACATCACGAATTTGTGGGTTGGAACGGATATATTCCAGGGCGCGCTTGAATCGATTCAGAGGTAAAGCCTGGTCAGTCTGTCCAGCCATTCTTCTTCTGGTGCAATGTCTGCAATACATTGAGCATTGATCTGTTACTAGGAGCAGAACACGATCAGGATAGCGATGTGTCAGTCCCGGTACAGGTGAATCTCCTTCTTCATGTAGCGGGTCTTCTAAATCACATGAGGATTTAGTCAACTCATGAATTGAAGGAATTGCTTGTTTTCTGATCGGACACTCAACATCCTGGGGATCCATCAGGGAAAAGTAATAAGGCGTGACTGCCATGCGGAAGTTTACCAGACACTTTTGAATTTGTTCAGCTTCCTCTGAGGAAAGAGCCATAGATTCTACTAATCTCTCGTGGTTTGTTATGCGATTGGTCATTTGCCAATGCCAATCATGCCATTGTTCGTCACTTATATTAGGCCATAACCTTTGTCGTAATTCATTCATTCATTCTACCTCCGTGTTATTTATTCATATTTTGTACAGAAAAACCTGACCAAGGATGGCCGAGTGTCCCTGTAACGAAGACTCACAACTAACAACCTTTTGTATTATACTAAGTTGTTAGTCAGAAAATGTCAACCCCTTGTTTTCCCTCTTACAAATTTAAGAAATTGACCTAAAGTTATAAAATATGGTATAGTTTGGAGAGTAACAACTTATATTATCATTGTAAGTTGTTAGATTAAGCTTGTTGATAAACTCTATTAAGGCATCATCGGAGGTGATCTTTTGCTTGTGTAAGGAGTGTAAAGCTTTGTTTTTGTGAGGTACTTTAAAGTTTCAGAGGAGGTAGAAAAGAAATGAAAAAATTTAATATGTTAATTATCGCCACCCTATTCTTGTTGGTCGTGGCTGGCTGTGGTGCATCAAAGAGTAATTCTGACCCAACACCTACTACAACCTTGGACCGGATTAAGGCCGATGGAAAATTGACTTATGCTATGAGTGGTCAGTACCCACCCTTCAATTTTTTTAACGAGAAGAACGAACTTACTGGATTTGATGTTGAAATAGGCCAAGAGATTGCAAAAAGAATTAACGTGAACCCAGCCCCTATCGCCACCGAATGGGATGGACTCATTGCTGGGTTAATCGCCAGCAAGTTTGATATGATCTTAGGAAGCATGGCGATTACTGACGAGAGGTTGCTTAAAGTAGATTTCAGTACCCCCTATTACCGTTCAGGAGCCCAAGTTATTGTGCCCTCTGAATCGAAGATCAGTGGAGGGGTTGATCTCAAAGGCAAAACCATCGGGGTTGTGCTGGGTACAACATTCGAAACGAAAGCTCGAGAATTGGGGGCAACCGTCAAGACGTATAAAGGTGACCCTGATGCCTTTAATGATATGGCCAACGGAAGACTCGATGGTGTGATTACTGATAAGATTGTCGGTTTAAATGCCATTAAAGAGAATAATTACCCTTACAAACTGGTCGGTGATTTGTTATATACGGAGAAGATGGGCATCGCGATTCGTAAAGACAGTCCTAAATTGCTGGAGGCTGTGAACAGTGCTTTAGCCGAAATGATGGATGACGGAACCTATCAAAAAATTAGCGAAAAATATTTCAGTGCGGATATTCGATAAGCCGAAAGCCGATCAGCAAAGGGGTGCCGCTCTGATCAGACTGGAGGTAAGTTGCTTTGAATCTTGACTTTAGTATCATCTTTAAATATCTGCCTTTTTTGTTGCAGGGGGCAGTATTGACCATAGAACTTGCAGTACTGGGGATTGCCATTGGTATCGTCATAGGTCTGGTAGCAGCTCTCCTGAAGATATCTCACACGCCTCTGCGCTATATTGCTCATGTTTACATTTGGCTGATTCGGGGTACGCCTTTGCTTGTTCAGCTCTTTCTCATCTATTTCGGATTGCCTCAGCTTGGCATCACTTTAGATGCTTTTTCATCTTCTGTAATAGGACTGGGAATCAATAGTGGAGCGTATCTCGCCGAGGTCTTTCGAGGTGGTATTGAGGCAATTCCAAAAGGGCAAACAGAAGCTTCTTTATCTCTTGGCATGGGGAAATTCTTGACTCTGCGCAGGATTATCTTTCCCCAAGCTTTGCGGATAGCAATACCTTCATTAGGTAATCAGTTTATCATCACTTTAAAAGATTCATCTCTATGTTCCGTTATTACAATGTCGGAACTCCTGCAAACTTCCCAACGCTTTGCCAGTGTGACCTATGCTCCTATGGAACTCTACACCGCCGCCGCAGTGCTCTATTTACTGATGACCACTGTGATCTCAGGGCTTTTACACAGTCTGGAATGGCGATTATCTAAAGAAAACCGGGCAAGGGGGGGGTGAAAAATCAATGATCAATGTTAATGGTCTAGTTAAAGACTTCGGCAAGAATCGAGTGATTGACGGGATCGATGCAACCGTGTCCGCAGGCGAGGTTGTTGTCCTCATCGGAGCGAGTGGTTCGGGAAAGAGCACTTTTCTGCGCTGTTTAAATGGACTGGAAACAATGACCGCGGGAGAAATCTTGATCGACAACGTACCTCTGGAAAGTAAATCAAGCAGTCTCAATCAGATTCGTCGTCAAGTGGGAATGGTGTTTCAGCAATTCAATCTCTTTCCTCACTTGACTGTATTAGAGAATATCATCGAAGCTCCCGTACATGTGCTTAAACAGAGAAAGAACGACGCAAGCCAAGTCGCCCGGGAGTTGCTCTCTAAAGTTGGCCTTTTCGATAAACAAAACTGCTATCCGGGGACTCTATCTGGAGGACAGGGCCAGAGAGTAGCTATTGCTAGGGCGCTGGCTATGCATCCTAAGATAATGCTCTTTGATGAGCCAACCTCGGCACTTGATCCTGAGCTGGTCGGGGAAGTTCTCACTGTAATGAAACAGTTGGCAGAAGATGGTATGACCATGGTTGTTGTGACTCATGAAATGAGCTTTGCCAGGGAAGTTGCAGACAGGGTAATCTTTATTGACGAAGGCCGGATTGTCGAAGAAGGCTCTCCGGTTCAGATCTTTAGTAACCCGCAAGAAAAACGAACCCAGACGTTCCTCAGCAGATTAACTCATTGAGTGTTAGCAAAGAGTGCCGAACCAACAACATTAAAACACGAGTGTAGGAAAACCTTCTTCCTACACCCGTGTTTTTTGATCGAATCTGAGACTCTCACTTCCCAAGTAGAAGTAAACTCCATACAGGCAGAAGCCTGTTATTTTAGTGTTATCAAACACAAAACGGCCTAAACTAAAAACTATTTGTAGAATTTATGTATAAATTTCCAAATTGCATTAACTTTATGAAGAATTATTTGCATTTACACCCTTTATTACAACCTATCGGGTTGCTATATGCTATTAAATATAATTGTATAAAAATTTTTAATACTACTGAATTATAGTTCATTCCTTAATAGGAAATATGTATTATGAACTATTAACTACTAGCGGTTGTCATGGACTATCATGCTTTATCACTGCCTTTGACCTAGAATTATACTGGTATATTAGGTGATATTTTGATATAATTCGTTGAAACCGTCTTCAACTGTGACCTTATCACCTGAAGCTGCAAGTTAACTTATGGACTGTTTGTAATAATCTTGCGCTTATGTTCTACATAATAGTTGGAGTTCAGTTCTATAAAAGGCTCTTACTATTTAATCATGTGATATGCGATGTCGTACTAATGGCGTTGATGTTAAATGATTATTGTTATCTTTGTCGATTTTTGGGTAAGTTAGCTGTACCCAATTTTTAAATGGATGGTAATAAACACAAAAGACTTTTTTATAAAGTCTACAGAACTCTACCGGGAAATGTCTAATGATTACCATTAAAAAACGTGGGGAGGTGCTTAAGCTAAGAGGTGTTTCTTATCATACTTCAGCCTCGAACAATAAACGTATCAATACACTAGTAACCAAGAATAACAATAGATTGTGAGTTGTGGGCAAATATGCTTAGTTTTTTTCTAACATTCATTTTGATGTTTATTTTTTGGTTTAGTTTATCCGGGCAAACTGCACCAATGTTCCTGATCCTTGGGGTGGTTTCTTGTCTGCTGGTAGCCTACTGGTCCCACGATTTGTTAATAGGCAAGATGTCTAAGGGACCAAACCTAAGGAGAATCATTCTACTCGTTAAATATTTTCCTTGGTTAGCCTGGGAGGTTGTGTTGGCTAACTGGCATCTCATATACCTTATTCTGCATCCCAAGATGCCTATTGATCCAAGCATTGTAAGATTCAAACACACCTTAAAAACAGACGCATCCATTACTCTCCTGGCTAACTCGATTACCCTGACACCTGGAACCATCACCATTGATGTCAACCGTCATGAATATATTGTTCATGCTGTATCAAGGGAAACTGCCGAAGGTTTACTGTCCGGTTCGATGCAGGCGAAGATATACGAAATTGAAGACGGTGTAAGGAGGTAAGCAAGACGTATGGCAAATATGTTTGATTTAGCTACATTTACGATTATATTATCTGCAGTGCTCATACTTTATCGGTTAGTGATTGGCCCCTTTGTTTTTAACAGGATTTTGGCCGTTAATTTCTTCGGAACCAAAACAGTAGTCATCCTGCTCCTAATAGGTTTCATGTATGGCAGACCTGATCTTTTTATAGATATTGCCTTTGTTTATGTCTTGATTAACTTTACTGCTGTATTGGCATTTCTAAAATACGTTGAATCTGGCCGTTTCGACAGATGAAAAAAAATTAGCAACGGGATGGGAAAATATGCATATGGATATTCGCGTTATTCTTACAGGATTATTCTTAGTCATAGGATGTTTCTTGTTTCTGGTTGCCTCCATTGGGGTAATCAGGTTTCCTGATTTCTTTACCAGGATGCATGCCGCGGGCAAAGCGGATTCCCTAGGGCAAGCCTGCATTATTATCGGCCTTATGATTTATTCAGGATTTACCCAAGTAAGCCTGAAATTGCTGATAATAATGATTACGATTTTTATCATTAACACTACAGCAACTCACTATTTGGCTAAGGCGGCTTTTATGAAGGGTGTTAAACCTTGGATGAAAGGCAATAAGTATGGGGAAACCGACCCCTTTGCTGTATCCTCTGCTGCCAATGTTGTCGGTAAGAAAACCAAGGCTAAAGCTAAACGATGAACACAAAAACATTATTTATGGAGTTGAAGACATGACTGATTTAGCCATTCCGCTTTTTCTAGTGGTTTGTGGTATTGCTGTATTACTCGTGAAGGACTTAATGAGTTCTATCATGATTTTCTCAGTCTACAGTCTGATGATGGCTATTGAGTGGTGCCGGCTGAATGCCGTTGACGTAGCTATTACAGAGGCGGCTGTGGGTGCTGGTATTTCCACGGTTCTGTTCTTAGTTATCTTAGGTCGTACGAAGTCTGTCGATGAGGGCAAAAAACACATAAACATTCCTGCTCTGCTGGTAGCCCTTGGAGTTGCAGCTGTCCTGCTGTATGGAACCATGGACCTCCCCCATCTGCGGGATCCTAACATTGCGCCCAATACCCATGTGGTGACGCCCTATTATCTAGAGAACTCTTACGAACACGCGGGCCAGCTAAACGTTGTTGCTTCTATTCTGGCCTACTTCCGAGGGTATGATACCTTATTCGAAACGACTGTTGTGGCCACTGCTGGTTTTTGTTTAATTCTGCTCCTAAGGGTGCGGAACAAGAAACCGGGCACTTTAGACTCACAGAAAATCGGGGTCACGGCTAATAAAAAAACTCCCGCTAGTATCGGTGTTAAGCCAACCGCAACGTTTCCGGATGTCTTAGATCAAGACAAAGACATCATCAAGAGAACGGTCACCAAATTATTAATACCGTTTATTCAACTCTTTGGGCTGTATGTAATAGTCCACGGAGAACTGGGCCCCGGCGGGGGGTTTCAGGGTGGTGTAATTCTGGGGGTTAGTATCATAGTTTACTCCCTAGTGTTTGGCTTCGACGAGGCCAAAAAGAGGATGTCTGTCAAGACAAAAGACCTGTTAGTTTCCTCAGGGGTTTTACTTTATGGTGGTATCGGTGTTATAGCACTTTTCATGGGTGGTAACTACCTTCAGTATGGTGTGCTTTTGCCTGACCCCCAATTTGCCAGTGTCGTTGGCATTATGGGTATTGAAATTGGTGTAGGTATAACTGTTGCCGCGGTAATGATGACCCTATTTTATGAAACAGTAAGGATAGATGCCAATGATTGAACTATTAGCGAAATATAATTATTGGATTGTAATAATTCTGTTGACCACAGGGTTATATGGGGTAATGGCTAGACAAAACCTGATAAAAAAGATTATTGGCTTGAACGTCTTTCAAACGGCTGTGCTCCTGTTTTATGTGTCAATGTCCAAAATTGAGGGTGGAACCGCGCCTATTCTCATAAATCATGGGCATGGTCCACAACCTCTTTTCGATAACCCGCTGCCCCAAGTATTAATGCTTACTGCCATTGTGGTAGGAATTAGCACTACTGCTGTGGCTCTGACCTTTGTCACGCTTATTCACCGTGAATACGGAACCATAGAGGAAGATCAAATACTGGAGTTGAACAAGCATAATGATTAAACATTTGCCCGCTCTGTTAATAGTGATACCTCTGCTGGTAGCGATTATTACCCCCATCATCGGTCGCCTGCACTGGGTATTAAGTTGGTATGCTGTAACCATCACCACTTTCATAAGCTTTGTTATCTCCCTTTTACTCTTGCAAACTGTATTGGTACAAGGAAGGATCAGCTATTGGATGAGTGGCTGGGAACCGCCCTTTGGTATTGAGTACGCTATTGACTACTTGAATATTTATGTGATAATTATTGTTTCCTTTATGGCTTTTGCCGGGGCTGTATACTCCAGGAAAAATATTGATGTCGAAATTGCCGAAGAAAAGAAACCACTTTTCTACATGATTTATCTATTGTTTGTAACAGGTCTTCTGGGTATGGTTGTCACTGGAGATATCTTTAATATCTATGTTCTTTTGGAGATAGCTTCACTGACCGGTTATGCCCTGATAGCTCTAGGCAAAAAGCGCCAAGCCCTGGTAGGAGCGTACAATTACCTGGTAATGGGCACTGTTGGTGCTACATTTTTCCTGCTGGGCATTGGTTACTTGTATTTGATGACGGGTACCCTGAATATTGCCGACTTATCAGCTAGGTTACCGGAATTTTATCAGACCAAAGCGATTTTCACAGCTTTTACGTTTATTGTGATAGGACTTTCTATTAAGTTAGCCATTTTTCCGTTCCATTTTTGGCTTCCTAACGCTTATGCCTATGCTCCTTCAACCGTTAGCGCGGTTATGGCCGCAACTGGCGCCAAGGTAGCAGCCTATGTCTTAATTCGGGTCATGTTTACAGTATTTAAGCCGGAGTTTTATACGCATACCCCCTTTAACCTCCAGTATATTCTACTGATCTTGGCGGTGGCGGCTATCCTGGCAGGGTCTATCATGGCTCTAGCGCAAACCGATATTAAGAAGATGTTAGCTTATTCGAGTGTTGGGCAAATCGGTTATATCGTGCTGGGTATTTCATTAATGAGTGTCACCGGTATGATGGGCTCCCTGATCCATCTGTTAAATCATGCCCTGATGAAGGGAGCGCTCTTCTTTGCTGTGGGTGCCGTGGTCTACAGAACCGGTCTCACCAGCATCGAGAACTTACGGGGGCTGGGGAAGAAAATGCCCTGGACCATGGCCGCCTTTACTATTGCGGCACTTTCCATGACGGGTGTTCCTCTGACAGTTGGTTTTGTTAGTAAATGGTACCTGGCAGTTGCTTCCATTGAGAGTGGGATGTGGTGGTTGGTTCCAATAATATTGATAAGCTCCCTTCTCACTGCAGTTTATTTCTGGCGTATTTTAGACAATATATGGCTTAAGCCTGCACCTGGAGATGAAAGTCACGAACACGGACATGACTCCCATCAGACGCCTGTTAAGTCTAACGATGCTCCATTATCTATGTTAATTCCTACATTTACAGTAGCTGTGCTGTGCATAGTTTTTGGTGTCTTTGCCTATGCGCCAGTATCCTTGGCAGAAAAAGCGGCCGTGATTCTTCTGAAGTGAACTCGTTCAACTAAAGTTGAACATCGAGTCTTCGGTGGGGGACTCTACCCCCACCGAAGCGGAGCCGGGGGTACCACTCCCACTTGTAGAAGTGGGAGTCTTACGATTGGATAAAGAGGTGATGAACTTGGAAATAATCGAATCAGCAAGACCCTTATATGCAGTTCTGGTTTCACTGTCGGCAGTTGTATTAATAGGTGTTTCTGGCAAATACCCAAATCTAAGAGAATCGTGGACAATGCTGGCCGCCTTGCTAAAATTCGGTCTGGTAGTTTCAATCCTGCCAACAATTCTTGCGGGTAAGG
Source organism: Desulfosporosinus sp. BICA1-9 (assembly GCF_000802135.1). Lineage (NCBI taxonomy): Bacteria > Bacillati > Bacillota > Clostridia > Eubacteriales > Desulfitobacteriaceae > Desulfosporosinus > Desulfosporosinus sp. BICA1-9. The sequence continues at coordinate 5,544 of NZ_JUEE01000176.1, read as the reverse complement.
TTATTGAATATCATGTGACAAGGGTTCTTCCGGGGCTTGACATTGCGTTCAGAGTAGATTCGCTGGGGATGGTTCTTGCTTTAACTGCTTCATTCTTGTGGATCATAACCTCTGTTTATGCAATAGGCTACATGCGCTCAATGAATGAACATGCTCAGACGAGGTTTTTTATGTGTTTTGCCATAGCCCTGTCTGCAGCCATGGGCGCGGCTTTTTCAGCAAACGTATTTACCCTGTTTGTCTTCTATGAAATGATTACAGTATCTACCTTTGCTTTGGTTGCCCATGAAGAAACGTCTGAAGCCATTAAGGGAGCAAGGAAATACCTGACTTATTTGCTGGGTACCTCAATTTTCTTCTTCCTTCCAGCCATGGTTTTAACCTACTATTTTGCAGGTACTCTGGATTTTGCCAGTCAGGGAATTTTGGCGGGCAAAGCATCCTATGGAATAATTAGCATGATTTTTGTTCTCTATATTGCAGGCATAGCAAAAGCAGGTATGATGCCTTTTCATTCTTGGCTTCCAGCGGCTATGGTTGCCCCTACTCCTGTAAGCGCCCTACTGCACGCTGTGGCCGTCGTTAAAGTGGGAGTATTTACGGTGCTCCGAATCGTCCTGTTTGTCTTTGGTGTTGACCTGCTTCAAAACGTCGGGCTTGGCACGTTCCTGGCGTACTTTGCATCCTTTACGATCATCACTGCCTCTATCCTGGCCTTAAAACAGGATAATTTAAAACTACGGTTGGCCTATTCCACAGTCAGCCAGCTTTCCTATATTGTTCTGGCGGTGGCTCTCTTGTCACCTAGTGGCATTACCAGCAGTATTATTCACATTACTATCCACGCCTTTAGTAAGATTACCCTCTTCTTTGTAGCTGGCGCAATTTTTGTGGCTACACAGAAAAAGTATATCAGTCAGCTGAATGGGATTGGCAGAAGGATGCCCTTCACCATGACCGCCTTTACTGTTGGAGCTCTGTCGATGATTGCCGTACCGCCCCTTGGGGGATTTGTCAGCAAATGGTACCTTATATTGGGAGCTTTGGAAGCAAACATGCTGCCAATCCTGGCGGTACTTGTGACAAGTACTCTATTGAATGCGGCCTACTTCTTGCCCATTATTTATGCAGCGTTCTTTAAAAATTCCCCGGTTGATGAAGAGCAGGGTGTACATGAAGCCCCTCTAATGTTAGTTGTTCCCATTGTTATCACAGCCCTTGGGACGCTGACCTTCTTTTTCTGGCCGTCGCTGCTGTTTGATCTTGCCAAGTTGGTAGTGTCTCAAGTGATGTAATACTATAATGTACAAACTGTACTGCAAATGAGAAGACAGGGGTGAGCTGGAACGAAAATGAATAAGATTGTGGAATATTTTGAAAAACCCAATGTTAGTAAAGCAGTTCGCTATATATTTTATGCCAGTCTAGTGTTACTCTTGATTTCAGAATTTTTTATTGAGAAGCACCCCTATTTTAGTTGGGCAGCCTTCCCCGCCTTTAACGCAGTTTATGGATTTATATCTTGTGTGGTCATCATTGTCGTAGCCAAGGTGCTGGGCAAGCTATGGCTGCAAAAAGGGGAGGACTACTATGATTAGCTTTCTGCCACCTGCCCTTATATTTATTGCAGGGGCAGCTCTGATTCCTTTTCTTAATGGAAGACTTAGGCAGGCCTATATCATCCTACTTCCCTGTCTTGCCTTTTTAAACCTGCTTAATATGCCGGAAGGCAGCGCTTGGATCTTTAATTTTTGGGAGTATCAACTAACCTTTGCCCGGGTTGACAAATTGAGTATGGTTTTTGGCTATATCTTTGTTATCATGGCCTTTGCCGGAGGGATCTATGCCGCCCATGAAAAAGACAAGCTCCAACTGACAGCCGCCTTTTTGTATGCCGGGAGCTCCCTGGGAGTAGTGTTTGCCGGAGACTACCTAACTTTATATATCTTTTGGGAGATTATGGCCTTTGCTTCATTTTGCTTAGTTTTTGCTAAGCAAACCCAACGAGCTATTAAAGCAGCCTTCAGGTACATCATGGTGCACCTTTTCGGTGGGTTGATGCTCATGATCGGTATTCTGATGCAGGTAGCTGAAACTGGTTCCCTGGAATTCAACCTGATTGGCTTAAACGGAATAGCCTCGGCCTTTATCCTGCTGGGCTTTGCCGTGAATGCTGCCATATTTCCCCTCTCGGCTTGGCTTACGGATGCTTATCCTGAGAGTACCGTGGTAGGAACGGTCTTTTTAAGCGCCTTTACTACCAAGACAGCTGTTTACGTTCTGGCCAGGGGTTTTGCCGGTACCGATCTATTGGTCTGGGCCGGAATTACGATGATTATTTACGGTATTGTCTTTGCTATCCTGGAAAACGATATGAGGCGCGTATTGTCCTACAGTATTATTAACCAGGTGGGCTTTATGGTCGTTGGTATCGGAATTGGCACAGAGTTGGCCATTAATGGGGCAGCAGCTCATGCTTTTGCTCATATTCTATACAAAGCCCTGTTGATGATGTCCGCAGGTGCTGTGCTGTATTTGACGGGCCGCAGTAAAACAAGCCAGTTGGGCGGATTATATAAAACCATGCCTTTGACACTGCTCTTTGCAGTAGTTGGGGCAGCATCCATTTCGGGCTTCCCGCTAACCGGTGGTTTTATTTCCAAATCCATGATTTCGTCAGCAGCAGGACATGAACACATGATCGTTATCTGGCTGTTGCTCACCCTGGCATCTGCAGGTGTGTTTTTGCACGCTGGGATTAAATTCCCCTACTTTGTATTCTTTGCCAAGGATTCAGGCCTTAGGCCCGATGAAAAGAAACTTCCGCTCAACATGAAGGTTTCTATGGCTTTCCTTTCCTTTATGTGCATCCTGATCGGGGTATTTCCTCAGATATTGTACCGCCTGCTCCCTTACCCGGTAGATTATCTTCCCTATACCGGTGACCACGTTATCAGCCAGCTCCAACTGCTGATGTTCTCGGCCTTGGCCTTCTTTATGATGCTGAAATTCCTTAAGAGAACCGAGACCCTTACCTTGGATACTGACTGGTTCTACAGAAGAGGGGCAAATATTGTTATTGCTTATATTTCTATTCCAGTGGCATGGACCTATAACAAACTTGGGTATGTTTTCCTGGAAAAGATCCCCAACCTAGCAACTTGGTTTAGCAAAAACCCTTTGAGGGCTATGAGAATAGGGATCGATAAATTAGTCGTTTCTATGGTTGGTGGTAAAAAGGCTCTTAAACGCTTAGAAAAACAGAAAGAAAGCTATCCTGGGCCTCTTAAGCAGTGGTCCATTAGTACGGCTGTAAGCGTTGCCCTGGTAATATTTGCGATCTATTTGATACTCTTCTTCTTCTATGCATAACTCAACTTATGCACGACGATTTCCTAAAGTTGTTATCCCCTGGCAGACATAATAAGAAAAACCGAGGCATCGCCGCCTCGGTCCTTTTATTTTTTTCGAGTATCTGAAATTGTATTTTCTAGCTGGTAACAGGTGTTCACCCTGAATTAGCCCTTATAGTATTTTTCCAGCCTCTTTCGTCAAATTTATTTTTCCGCCCCAGAAAGCCTTTGCCATTTTACTACTACTGGGTCGCAATTATTGAAAGCCAGAATTGCTTTCAAAGTAGCTGGAAAAGTTAATAAAAACTCTTGACATTTATATTAATTATAATATAATAAACTATATAAACAGTGTATAGACACTAATCCCTATTATAGAATGAGAAGTTTTAAAAGGAGAGGTTATTAATGAAGAAATTTGTTTGCGGTATCTGCGGTTATATTCATGAAGGAAATGAGGCTCCCGATAATTGCCCACAATGTAAGGCACCGAATGGTAAGTTTTCAGAGAAAGTTGAAGGGGTTATGGAGTGGGCTGATGAGCATAAAGTAGGAATTGCTCAAGGGGTTGACCCGGAAGTCCTTGAAGGATTAAGAGCTAACTTCGCTGGCGAGTGCACAGAAATTGGTATGTATCTAGCAATGAGCCGTCAAGCGGACCGGGAAGGTTATCCTGAAGTCGCTGAAGCTTACAAACGAATTGCTTGGGAAGAAGCAGAACATGCTGCAAAATTTGCTGAACTCTTAGGAGAAGTCGTCGATGCAGATACTAAGAAAAACCTACAACTGAGGGTGGATGCAGAATTTGGTGCGACCCAAGGGAAGAAAGACCTCGCAACTTTAGCGAAAAAACTCAATTTGGATGCAATTCATGATACAGTACATGAAATGTGTAAAGATGAAGCTCGTCACGGTAAGGCCTTCAAGGGATTACTTGACCGTTACTTCAAATAAGTTTTATAACCCCTGCACAATGTGTTTATTGATGATTATCTCAAAATCAGAAAAACAGCTACAGGCCACGGTCTCTCCCGTGGCCTGTAGCTGTTTTTCTACGTTAGGCTTGATTCTCTTTTGCCAGTTTGCTAACACTCGTGACAATTGCTTGAAGATTGGTGTTCGATACCCTGAGCGGAACGGCACATTCCGGCGCAATTACCTGAACCCCTGCAGCCATTATTCTCTTGACATCTTCTTCAATCACCTTTGGGTTTCCGTAAAGGAGGGTTTCAACATTGTTAATATTACCCGACAACGATATTTTCCCCTTTACCGCTTCCATGGCGGCCAAAGGGTCGACCTTTGAATCAAAGTGAAAATTGACAAACCCGGAGTCAGCAATGTATTCCATGCGGTCCAAAGTTTTTCCACAGATATGCAAGATAGCTGGACCTTCTATCCTCGCGGTTATTTCTCGATGTACAGGCAAGAGCAAATCACGGTAGGCATTAGGACCCACTAAATCCCCTGTGGCGTGATCCGCTATAGTCACGACATCAGCACCACAGGCAAATTGTTCATTGGCAAACAGGATGGTTACTTCTTTCAAAACATCTAAAAATGCTTTGACCTTATCCGGCTCTAAAAGACTATCACATAAGAAATCCTCCGAGCCGTATAGGTGGTAAGCCAGGGTCCAAGGACCCATGGCTTTGCCTACAATGGCACAACGATTAGCGAATCGCCCTCGCAAAAGCTTTATAGCTTTCAATACAGTTTTAATCGGCAACTTGTAAGAAAAACCTCGGCTGCGCCTCGGTCCTTTTATTCATCTAGGACATCTGTAATTTTATACTCATTCCCATGAAGACCCTTATAATACTCCGGATACATGGTGCCACCACATTTCTCACAACTAAACTGTGGAGGTACCATGGAATCCCCATCATCCATCGCATCCATTGTTCTAACGACGTCTAAGGGTATCTCCTCATTTTCACGACACTCCAAACATATATAACTGATCACACCCTGCTTTTCCTCTATCCTCCTGAAGTTTGAGCTTTGGTCTCTTTTCTTCTTCTTTTTGGGGTTTCGCGACTTCGATACCGGTGAAATTGTAAATCATCCTTTCCATGTAGCTTTTTGCTGTATCATCACTGGCATATTTGATCTCCAATTGGCCGTCTTTCAGACACACTTCTCCCCTGTATTCATAGCAATTCTCACAATGTGGACATATCATCGGGTC
>NZ_JUEE01000175.1:0-10626 GCF_000802135.1 Desulfosporosinus sp. BICA1-9 | reverse complement strand
GATGGAACAAGGTTTAGGTAAAGCTCGGGTTTTAGTAGAAGCTCTTCCGTATATTCAAAAATTTGCAGGTAAAACTGTGGTTATTAAGTATGGTGGGCATGCCATGGTGGATCCGGTATTGAAGGAATCCGTCATTATGGATGTTCTACTCTTGCATTCTGTGGGGATACGTCCCGTTTTGGTCCACGGAGGAGGCCCGGAGATCAATGCCATGTTGAAGAAGATGGGGATTGAAAGTCAGTTTGTACGGGGGCTAAGAGTGACCGATGCCCAAACCATGGAGATCGCCCAAATGGTCTTACTCGGTAAATTGAATACAGAGATGGTATCTCTGCTCAATCGCTTTGGTGGAAAGAGTGTTGGTTTATCGGGCAAAGATGCACAGCTACTTGTTGCAACTAAGAAGCCCATGCAGATGCCCAATGACCAAGGGAAGATGGAAGAAGTAGATTTAGGGTGTGTCGGAGAAATCCAGAATGTTAATCCAGATATTCTCGAGACCTTACTCGGACAAGGCTATATTCCCGTGATTTCACCTGTTGCCAGCGGGGAAGGCGGGGAAACGTATAATGTCAATGCAGATACGGCTGCCGGGAAAATTGCAGAGGCACTAAAGGCAGATAAGTTGCTTCTGCTCACAGATGTTAGCGGGATTCTGCGTGATCTTTCGGATAAGGACTCTCTTATTTCCACAATTTCCAGAGCAGAAGTCGATCAACTGGTGGAGCAGGGAATCTTGAGCGGAGGAATGCTGCCTAAAGTTGAGTGCGCTGTTTCGGCGTTAGAAAGTGGCGTGGGCAGTGTGCATATCCTTGATGGACGGTTAAGTCATGCTATATTACTAGAATTATTCACGGATGGCGGTATTGGAACGATGTTCGTATAGGCTATCGCCAGAAGTCAGTGATCAGAGGCCAGAGGCCAGAATTCGTGGTTCGAACACCGAATAGCGAATATCGAATATCGAAAAAGGGGGATGGAGATGTTGAAAGACTTGTCGACTGAAGTAATCATAGAGCATGGAAAAAAAGTTGTGATGAATACCTATGGTCGTCTGCCAATGACGATCGTCAAAGGGGATGGCGTATGGGTTTGGGATTCAGAAGGGAAACAATATTTGGATTTCGTGACAGGACTAGCCGTTAATTCATTGGGGCACAGCCATCCAGCGATTGTTCGTGCTATACAAGAACAGGCTAAAGAGCTTTTACACACTTCAAATATTTACTGGATTCCGAACCAAGTCGATTTGGCAGAACGCTTAGTGCAGAACTCCTTTGCAGATAAAGTCTTCTTCTGTAACAGTGGAGCAGAGGCGAATGAGGCGGCTTTTAAGCTTGCTCGGAAATATGCTAAGAAACATTATGGGGCGCATAAACACGAGGTAGTTACCCTGGAAAATTCCTTTCACGGCCGGACCTTAGCAACTCTCACACTCACAGGACAGATAAAATATCAGGAAGGGTATGATCCGCTTCCCGTAGGATTTGCCTATGCCGCTATTAATGATATCGACGACCTTCGTTCTAAGGTCAATCAAAATACAGCTGCCGTCTTTATTGAACCCATTCAGGGAGAAGGTGGAGTGATTCCTTGCTCGATGGAGTTTCTACAAGAAGCACGAGCTTTGTGTGACGAATTTGGGGCCTTGCTAATTTTTGATGAGGTTCAGTGTGGAGTTGGACGGACAGGAAAGCTCTTTGCCTATGAGTGGAGCGATGTGACACCAGATATTATGACCTTAGCGAAAGCTCTGGGTGGTGGGGTTCCGATAGGGGCGATGCTTGCTACTGACAAAGTGGCCTCAGCGTTTCAGCCCGGTGATCATGCTTCTACCTTTGGCGGTAACCCTTTGGCCACAGCAGCAGGGTGTGCAGTGTTAGATGTAATGCTCGAAGATGGATTTATGGCAGGAGTACAGGAGCGTTCAGAAGAGTTTAAAAAGGGACTTGAACAATTAGCTCAGAAATTTCAGACAGGAGGGCCTGTTAGGGGACAAGGGTTCATATTGGGTTGGCCAGTTTCCAAGTTAGGACCAGAAATTGTGGAGGCTTGCTTACAAAATGGACTACTGATTAACTGTGTTGGTGGTAAAATCTTACGTTTCCTTCCCCCACTGAATGTTGAGAAGCCAGAAATGGATAAAGCCTTGGGCATTCTAGATGATGTGTTAAAAAAGATTTGGAAGTGATTCCAGAAGTCGGAGGTCGGATACCAGAGGTCGGATAGAGGGCAGAAACCTGATGCCAGGGACCAGAAGGAAGAAATCTGAGACCGAAGGTTGATAAGCCAGATACAAATAGCAAACGGCTTTAATAAGTTGGCTTAGATCTAGTTATAGAGGTAGCGGGCTGGCACTAAATAAATAGAGATTTTTCTTCGAGGAGGATGGAATGAAAGCAGCACTCGTACTTGAAACCGGAAAAGTCTTTATAGGGGAGTCTTACGGAGCGACGGGAGAAGCTGTGGGAGAAGTCGTTTTTAACACAGGAATGACAGGTTACCAAGAGGTGTTAACCGACCCATCCTATGCGGGACAGATGGTATGTATGACCTATCCACTAATTGGGAATTACGGTATAAACAGTCAGGATGATCAATCGAAGAAAGCCCAAGTTCAGGGGTTTATCGTGAAAGAGGCAGGTCGTCATCCAAGTCACTGGCAGATGGAGAAAAATCTTTCGAGGACATTAGCCCAATTTGGGGTTGTGGGGATTAAAGGGATTGATACACGCGCTTTAACACGGATTATTCGTGAACACGGGGTTTTGCGCGGAGTAATTACAACACAGATTGAACATCTAGAGGAGTGGATCCCAAGGTTGACGAAGTGGATTTCTCCTACGGATGTTGTGGCTAAGGTCAGCACCCCTGAAATCTACACCTTACCCGCTATATCTGGTGCCCGTACCGAGAGTGAATCGTACCATGTCGTGGTGATGGATTTTGGGATTAAGAAAAATATTTTACAGGCTATGCAGGAGAGTGGGTTCAAATTGACAGTGGTTCCACATACTGCTTCTGCAGAGCAGATTTTAGAGAGAAATCCAGATGGGGTTTTTCTATCCAATGGGCCTGGAGATCCGAAGGCGGTTGCAGAGGGGATAGAGACGATACGTAGTTTGATCGACAAACGCCCTATTTTCGGAATCTGTTTAGGGCATCAACTTTTGTCACTCGCCTTGGGAGGGGACACCTATAAGATGAAGTTTGGGCATCGAGGGGGAAATCAACCTGTCCAAGATCTTCAATCGAAACGTGTGACGATCACTTCTCAAAACCATGGGTACGCGATTGCTGAAGCAAGTCTGGAACAGACTCCTTTATATGTGACTCATCGTAACCTCAATGATCAAAGCGTTGAAGGGGTAAAACATCGGGATTTTCCTGTTTTTTCCGTCCAATACCATCCAGAAGCTGGACCTGGCCCGAGTGAATCCTTGTATCTATTTGAGGAATTTACGGACTTAATGCAGAAAAGGAGGGCTCAAGATGCCACTTAACCCGGCGTGGAAAAAGGTGCTTGTCATTGGGTCTGGACCGATTGTCATTGGGCAGGCTGCAGAATTTGATTATGCCGGAACCCAAGCGTGCAAGGCCCTTCGTGAAGTTGGGGTAGAAGTGGTGCTGGTGAACAGTAATCCGGCAACTATTATGACGGATGTAACCATGGCGAATATTACCTATCTCGAACCCCTGTTACCCGAGGTTTTAGAGAGGATTCTTAGCAAAGAACGTCCTGATGCGCTGCTTCCCACCTTAGGTGGGCAAACGGGACTTAATCTAGCGATGGAATTGGAACGAAGTGGGATTTTAAAGCGTTATGGTGTAGAACTGATTGGCTGTAATGCTGAAACAATCTATAAAGCAGAGGACCGTGACGCCTTTAAAGAGACCATGCTTTCTCTTGGAGAACCCGTGGCCCAAAGTGTGATCGTGACAACCCTGGAAGAGGGGGAGAAGTTCGCTAAAAAGCAGGGATTTCCGTTAATTATTCGGCCAGCCTATACCCTTGGTGGGACGGGTGGGGGCATTGTTAAAAATGCTAAAAGCCTAGAAGAGATTTTGCAAAGAGGACTACAGTCTAGCCCGATTGGACAATGTCTTGTGGAGCGCAGTGTAGCGGGCTGGAAGGAAATTGAGTATGAGGTTATGCGAGACGACGCGGATAACTGTATTACGATCTGCAACATGGAAAACATTGATCCAGTCGGAATCCATACCGGGGATAGTATCGTCGTAGCACCGTCCCAAACCTTAACAGATGTTGAATATCAGATGCTACGGGCCTCCTCGTTGAAAATTATTCGGGCCTTAGGGGTTAACGGTGGCTGTAATGTCCAGTTCGCGTTAAATCCAATGAGTCGGGAATATGTGGTCATCGAAGTTAACCCGCGGGTTAGTCGTTCCAGTGCGCTTGCCTCAAAAGCAACTGGCTATCCAATAGCCAAAATGGCAGCCCTGTTGTCCGTTGGATTTACCCTTCCAGAATTAACAAATCCAGTGACCGGGAATACCAGTGCCTGTTTTGAGCCTGCTCTAGATTATGTCGTTGTCAAGTTCCCCCGTTGGCCCTTTGATAAGTTTCCTGCCGCGGATCATCGTCTTGGTACGCAAATGAAAGCGACCGGAGAAGTTATGGCGATGGAACGGACTTTAGAAGGGGCTCTGTTGAAAGCGACACGTTCTTTAGAAATAGGAAGTGTAGGGCTTCGCATCAAGGCCTCTGGAGGTTGGACAGAGATGGAGATTGAAGATAAGCTGGTTCGAACGGATCATGAGCGTTTCTTCGCGTTAGCTGAAGCGTTCCGCCGGGACTGGACCATTCTTGAAGTTCAAAGGCTTACCCAAATCGATTCTTTCTATTTGTCTAAGATCAAAGATCTTGTCTCCCTTGAACAGCGCTTACAAAGGGAGGAATTAAGCACCGAGCTACTACGGTTTGCTAAAGTGCAAGGATTTTCTGATTTAGCGATTGCCAAGCTGATAGGGCGTTCGGAAGAAGTAGTACGTGCCATGCGTGTGGCCCTCGGAATCATTCCAGTCTATAAGACCGTTGACACTTGCGCGGCAGAGTTTACCTCGGCGACTCCTTATTACTATTCCAGTTATGAAGAAGAAGATGAGGTGGCTATTAGTACGGGTCCCAAAGTAGTCGTCCTAGGCTCAGGCCCTATTCGGATTGGACAAGGGATTGAATTCGATTATTGCTCTGTCCATGCCCTTTCTGCTTTGCAAGAAGCGGGGGTGGAAGCCATCATGATTAATAATAATCCAGAAACCGTATCCACAGATTTTGATACTGCAGACAAGTTGTATTTCGAGCCTTTAACGGTGGAAGATGTGCTTCATGTTTTGGAGAAGGAAAAGGCGGATGGGGTATTAGTCCAATTCGGAGGGCAAACGGCAATTAATTTAGCGGGTCGATTGAGTCTTGCTGGGATTCAAATCTTAGGTACAACCGTCGACGCGATTGATTTAGCAGAAGATCGTGAACGTTTTGCGGTACTCTTAAGTCAACTTGGAATTCCCCAATCCGAAGGGAGAAGTGTAACATCTGTTGCTCAAGCGAAAAAAGTTGCAGAGCAACTTGAATTTCCGCTGATCGTTCGTCCTTCCTACGTCATTGGAGGACGTGCTATGCAAGTCGTTGAAACCCTCAAGGAACTTGAAGATTATTTAAGAAGGGCAATTCACCTATCCGAGGATCATCCGATTTTGGTGGATCGGTACTTGGAAGGAAAAGAAGTCGAAGTGGACGCCGTCTCGGATGGAGAAACGACCGTGATCGCGGGTATTATGGAGCACATCGAGCGCGCGGGAGTTCACTCAGGGGATAGTTCGGCAGTTTATCCGCCCCAAAGTTTAACCCCTGCTGAGATAGAACAAATTCAGGATTTTACCTGTCGTCTTGCCTTGGGAATCGGAATCAAAGGACTTATAAATATTCAATATGTCGTAGTTCGAGGCAAAGTGTATGTTCTTGAAGTGAACCCTAGAGCAAGCCGTACAGTGCCTATCCTTTCTAAAGTCACTGGAATCCCTTTAGTAAATTTGGCGGTTCAAGTTTCCTTAGGTAAAACCTTGAAGGACATGGGTTACAAACATGGGCTCGCTCCAGAAGTACCGTTCGTCGTCGTGAAAGCTCCAGTTTTTTCCTTTGAAAAATTGACTAAAGTCGAAACATCTCTGGGACCGGAAATGAAATCGACCGGTGAAGTATTAGGAATGGACACTCAATTTGGGCACGCATTGGCCAAAGCCTTCGCAGCCTCACATATTCCACTCCCCAACGATGGAAACATCTTGGTTTCTGTGGCGGAAAAAGACCGCCCTGAGGCCATCATCTTGGCTCGCCAACTTGCTCAGTTAGGGTTTGGAGTCAAGGGAACGGGGGATACGGCTAAAGCCTTAGCCTTGTGCGGTGTAGAGGTTGAAGAGGTCAGTGAATCCAGCGAGGCTCTTCAGGAGGCCATTCGGCAGCGAGAATTTTCCTTTATCCTCAGCACACCCACTAAAGGGACCCCGGAGAGGACCGGTTATTTGCTTAGAAGGCTAGCAGTGGAACATGGGGTTCCCTGCTTTACATCGATGGATACGGCCAAAGCCGTCGTTCGAGCCTTGCATGAAATTCGGAGTAATACCACTCCTCAGGTGCTCTCCTTACAGGAGTATCTGGCATTGTAGAGAATAAATAGGAACTCCCGCTCGAGATTGTCGAGCGGGAGTTTTAGACGTCTTTACTTTGGTTCTATTCAAAAACCATGTATAAAAATATAAGTCAATGTGATTACTCACTTCAATGACCTGGATTTTTTCTTAACCTTCTTCTATCTGGAAGTAGCGGCCATTTTAATAATGGCCTTAATCGGTTATAGACCCAACGTGATTCCTTTGTCAACAGGGGTCCCAGTATTGCAAGAATGAGAACATACAAGGCGGCAAAGGGTTGCAACGAGGTTAATAATCCACCTGCTTTTGCAAGAGTGGCTAAAATAATCGAAAATTCACCCCGCGAAATAATAGTCAGACCAATATTCAGTGAGGCTCTATGGGAGAGACTAGCTTTCCTCCCTGCCCAAACGCCCGATACAATATTGCCTAAAAGGGTTAAAATGACAGCGATTACAGCAGGCCAAACTGCTCCACCCAAGGCAAAGGGGTCGATACTTAGACCAAAACTAAAGAAGAAAAGTGCACCAAAGAAATCTCTGAAGGAAACAATTAAATGCTCTATGCGTTCGGAATGATCTGTTTCTGCCAGTACCAGACCAATTAGTAAAGCTCCGATGGCTTCAGCAATGTGCAGAGTTTCAGAAAAACCGGCTACCAAAACTAAAATAGCAAAAATTACCAGCATAAACGTTTCGTCAGAGGGAATATCCAACCAACGGTCGAGTTTTGGAACCAACTTATGCCCCAAAAATAGAAAACCACCGATAAATAAAAGGGCCATTAATGCACTTATTATTATCTCTGAAATGGAAGTGGAACCCGCAAGAACCAGACCGGAAACAACAGAGAAATAAATAGCTACGAAGACATCTTGAAACATCATCAAACCCAAAATGATCTCCGTTTCATCATTAGCTGCCCTCTTTAAATCAACAATTACTTTTGCTACGATTGCACTGGAGGAAATAGTCATCATACCTGCCACAACAAGTACTTCCTTAATCGGCCAACCCAACAGTATAGGAAATATAATAGCTATGGACAAGTTAATAACCATATAAATTGTCCCGCTTCTGATGATGGAGGGTCCCGCAGTCAAAAGGCGTTTAATAGAGAACTCCAACCCTAAGGAAAACAGGAGAAACAGCACACCTAAACGTCCCATGAAGTCAATTAACGGGGCGCTCTGAATAAATCTAAAGTCCAAGACGCTGATGTGAGGCGCCTGTGGGCCAACTACCATACCAGTTAGAATTAGAATTGGTACAATAGAAATTCTTAGTTTACCGGACAGAATCCCTGCACCTGCAATTAAAGCTAGTGCAAGTCCAATTTCCAGTATCAAGTGCTCCATTACTGAACACTCCCGTGAACTAACAGCTGCTTACACGCTTTAACCTGGTGCTTTTCACCAAGAATTACAACAGTAGCGCCATTTCGAAACGTTGCCTCGGGACCGGGATTGACTATTTTACTCTGATCATGTTCTACAATTACAATAACTGTCCCACCAGTAGCCTTGCGAATACACATATTCCCGATGGTTTTTCCAATAGCATACGCATCAGGCTCAATTTTGTACCATTCAATAAGCATATCGCCTAAGGCAACATCCACAGTCTCTAATGCTTTGGGGCGATAATTCATTCCTCCGAGTATAGCGGCTATATAACGCGATTCTTCGTCATCTAAGGTTACCATCGAGATAGAATCATCCGGGTCCTCACGATAAAAATGATAAACTTCCCTTCGTCCGTCATCATGTACCACGATAACGATCTTTTCTCCGCTGCGGGTTTGGAGTTGAAACTTCTTGCCAATACCCGGTAAATCTATTTCTTTAATTAATTTCATGTTATTAACCTCCATTATTACTCTACCAAAAGGGAAAGGCAGTAATTTCATAAAACAGGTAATTTTAAGGTCTATGATTGTTGATTTTTAAGGTTTTTTGTATATGTATTTTATTCATTACTCCCAATATTAGCCTATACAATTCTGGTTTTCCTGTCAACGTTTGATGGTTAAATCAAAGTTTTACACCCAATATAACTTGGGTAAAACCCATGCAAGTCAAATAACCGTAGAAAATAGGGAATCATCCCATGATTATGCCCTATACAATTGATGTGGGGTTAAGTATACGTTATGGTGGTTCTTTTTTGATGGGACTGAGATTATTGCCATAGTTCAAGATAAGAACAGTGCATTTTCTGTAGGTGAGATAGGCACGAATTAGAAGAATTTAAGGAAGTCATGATTATCACTAATAAATACGAAGAAATCCCTGAATAAGTTAGAGTTTTGTTCCACATTTCGGACAATATGCAGTTCCCGCATTAGGCTTTCCACAAGAGGGGCAAAAATGCGGGGTTTCGTTCGAATAGTTGGGGACGGGCTCAGCAGGGATGTTGGGTAAAGACTCTACAGGCTGAGGTTTGTGCAAGGATATCTGGGGTTGGTTAAATTGTTGTGTGCTCTTAACTTCAGGGCTACTCATTTCAGACGCGTGCTCAGAGGGCGGGACCTGAATGTCAGGTGAGGCAGAGACTGGTGGAGTTATGATGGGGGTCTGTATTTGAGGATAGGGATTTGTAGAATTTGTGGTAGAATAATCATATAAGTCGTCAGCCTTTTTGCGTTCGTCGTCTTCAAGACTTAGGACCCAAACGATTGTTAGAACTGCGATAAAAGGGCTAATGATCAAGTTTGCTAACCCTGCAAGTCCTGACGATGAAATTCCCATCAGAATTTCAATGGCGATTTGAATAAGAATTACGGTACCTATAAGTCCCCATAGGGAGCCCATGTGTCTTCTGAAAAATCGCCAGCTACCGGAAAGTGCAACCCAAAACGTTTCATGACCGTGGGCTAGAAGGTAAATTGAAGAGGAAGCAAACCAAGGCACAAGAAATAGCAAACCTAACGCTATAAAGAGACCATAAACAATCAGAAAAGCGACGATTGTGCCTTCAGAATGTCTCAGGGAAAAGACACCGATCAGCCCTGCGATCAAGAGCAACAACTGAATTAGAACGATAAACCCTTGCCAGCCGAGAAAACGGAAAACCCCCTTGAAGCGGAAATCTTTAAAAGATACTTTTTCCCGATAAGCTTTTTGGGTTAAGTTAAATAAGCCAGCGTAAAAAGCCGATCCGATTAACCAACCAACAATTAAAATCAAGGCTAGAGTTCCGACGACGCTACCCATCGCAGATAGAATCCTGGAGAAGTTACTATAACCTCCGAAGTAGGCAAAGGGGTCATCATCTAGGGAGCCGAACGGGGGCATAGAGGGAGCGAAATTTGGAGCAGGTGGTACTCCCGGAACGGGCATTCCCGATGAAAAGGATCCTTCGTAAATATGGGGAATTGTCCAGCGTAATTGGTCGAATACTCCCAAAACCATGGCAATTATTAAGACAACAAGAACTGCAATAAAAATTAGAGTCCAGGCGTACAAAGGGAGAGCTTCACGTTTAAAAGTAATCCATGCAGATTTCATGCGTTCGGACCAGGTCATGTTACTTCCTCCTATAGTTTAAATAGACTCTCGGCATTCGCCGAGGCGGTTGGGCCAAGGGGTTCCTTGAACCAACCTTATAGCATTCCTCCTACTTTAGTGGGAGGAATTTTGCTTTTTCATACAGTCGAACTGGAAATTCACTAGTAATAAAAATTTTCTTAATCTGCCATAAAACGGCCAGAATTACTTGACTTTCCCAAAACGCCCCCATAATCGCGTGACGAGGGGTTTTATCCCTTTGATTACAAAATATGGGGTGATCTGTTTGAAGCCAATACTTGTTTCTCATAAAACATATCAGGATTCCGTTCTCCTTCGTCTCCGCCAACATTATTCCGGCGGGGTCTTTGTCATCGTTAATGATGACTGGCATTTGGTCGTGAAGCTCTGGATGACTGATTTGTCTTACATCACGACTCTGCTTC
>NZ_JUEE01000174.1:0-38839 GCF_000802135.1 Desulfosporosinus sp. BICA1-9 | reverse complement strand
TAAGATTATCCGGTATTAGCCCTCGTTTCCAAGGGTTGTCCCGGCTTTATGGGTAGGTTACCCACGCGTTACTCACCCGTCCGCCACTATCTCGATGTTCGAAATTCGAAGATCGAAGTTCGAAATCGAAACCGTTCGACTTGCATGTGTTAGGCACGCCGCCAGCGTTCGTCCTGAGCCAGGATCAAACTCTCCAAAAAAAGTTATTCAAACTTCTACTATTGAAGAAGATGATTCGCTCATGATTTATTTTGAAACTCTTTCGAGTTTCTCTCATTGGCTGTCCTTGTTGTTTAGTTTTCAAAGACCATTAATTTTCCTTAGCCGTTTGCGGCCGGATTTACATCTTAGCATTTTCAACTCTCGTTGTCAACAACTAATTTTGTTGGCCATTCATTTAACTTTACTAAGCTAGACTCACTTTAGCTCGTTAATTTTGTGGCACTTGGATATATTAACATTTGCCAACTGCCTTGTCAACCGTTTTTTTGTATACTGTATCAAGAAATCGGGAATCCCTACGAAAGTTGTATTTTTTTGATTGCTAGCAACATTAGACAGATACCTGAACGACTATTTACTCGTTGTTTCAGGTACCTGTCTTATTTCTGCCTTGTATAAAAAGGTTCTATTGAACTTTAATCAGATAATAGTTTTTCTTGCCGCGGCGAGTGACAAGGTATTTTCCATCTAAACGTTCCAGTTCGGAAACACTTGTCTCTACATTTGTATGTCGAATATCATTGATATAGATGGCACCGTTCTCTATTGCCTCTCGAGCTTGACGTTTGGAAGATACTGCTCCTACTTGAACTAACATATCAACCAGACTGGTTTGAGGATCTTCGATGGTTGTGGAAGGCACGTCGCTAAAACCTTCTTCCACTTCAGCCGACGTTAGCTTCCCTAAACCTCCACCGAAAAGCGCACTTGAGATTTTTTCAGCTCGCTCAAGCGCTTCTTGCCCGTGAACCAACTTTGTCATATCGATAGCCAAAGCTCGTTGTGCGCTCCGCTTTTCGGGTTCTTTTTCTACGGCTTGTGCTAGTTCCTCAATTTCAGTCACTGTTAGGAAGGTAAAGTATTTCAAGAACTTAACAACGTCTTGGTCATCTGTGTTAAGCCAAAATTGATAGAACTTATAGGGAGACATCTTTTCGGGATCCAGCCAAACTGCTCCTGACTCCGTCTTGCCAAATTTAGTTCCATCACTTTTCGTGACGAGTGGTAAAGTTAGCCCGTAAGTTTCTTTTTCTTGATTGATTGCAGTCCGTCTAATTAGATCGATTCCAGCGGTGATATTACCCCATTGGTCACTTCCACCAATCTGCATCTCACAACCGTACATTTCGTTCAGTTTTAGGTAATCGTAGGATTGCAGAATCATATAACTGAACTCTGTGAAGGATATCCCTTTCGTCATGCGCGATTCTACTGCATCCTTGGCCAGCATGGCACCCAAGGGAAAGTTCTTGCCAATATCTCGCAGGAACTCAATGACTTGAAGCGAACCTAACCAATCATAGTTATTTGCAAGGATTGCTGGGTTTTCGTCACCTTCAAAGTCTAAAAAGCGACCTAGTTGATTCTTGATCTTTTGAGCCCACTCTTCCACAATCTCTTTAGGGTTTAAGGTGCGCTCAGCGGCCTTACCACTTGGATCCCCGATTAGACCCGTTCCTCCTCCTACCAAGGCGATTGATTTATGTCCCGCAAGTTGAAACCTTTTTAAGACTAAAATGGGCAGCAAGTGTCCAATATGCAAGCTGTCTGCGGTTGGGTCAAATCCACAATATAATGTCATCGGGCCTGTTGCTAATCTTTTGCGTAAGGCGATTTCATCCGTGTGTTGATAAATCAGCCCCCGATCCTGTAGCTCCTTAAAAATATCCATACAAAATATCCCCCTTTGTTAATCTAAATCCACGTGATCAGTATTTTCAATTCCTCATTATAAGGTTAGAAACAAGGAAAAGTCCCCCAACCCACCCAAGGTTGAGGGACGAAAATACTTCCGCGGTACCACCCACATTGAATCCGTATAAAAACGGATACCAGCTTCACCAGCGATAACGAGCTGATCCGAGAGTTTTTGACTCTAGTCCTGAGGTGTAACTCTTGGTTTCTGGGTCGATTTGCACCTTACACCGACTCTCTACTACCGTAGGCCAAGTTCCTTCTCAATCATTCCATTGTTTTATGCACTTATTTATTTGACTATATTATACAGTTTCTCCTGCAAACCCGCAACTCTCTTATACTTAAAGAGTCTTGATTTAACTCATACTTATTTAGAATTTCCTTGTCGCTGCAAAAGTATGATATAATTTCATGGATTAGACTGTTCCAAGGCCTCATTATTTACTTTAGGAGGTTTCATTATGCCATCGTCTCAAAGACCTAAGGGTTCAAGGCGCCCTAAGCGCTCATCAAGGTTACGGGTTGCTTTCAAGTTATTGACACTTCTTATAGCTCTCTTCACACTTGGCTTAGCAATTTTCGTTGTTATTGCCGTAGCCGGTACGCCGAAATGGGACCCCGCCTTACTAGGTGACAAAAAACAAACATCCTATGTGTATGACAAGGACGGCACCGAATTTGCCCTGTTGCACGGATACGAGAATCGTCAAACTGTTGAGTATTCTGAAATTCCCGATCTTGTTAAGAATACGTTCATTGCGGTGGAGGATAAGCGCTTTAACCAGCACATTGGTGTTGACCCGATTCGGATTATCGGCTCTGCTCTGAATGATATTCGAACCAGAAGCACTCGAGAAGGGGCTAGTACTATTACTATTCAGCTTGCAAGTAACGCCTTTGTCTCAAACCCTAACGAGAAAAAATTCACTCGAAAAATGCAGGTAAAGATTCAAGAAGCAGTCCTTGCCATCCAACTGGAACGCGAATACACCAAAGAAGAAATCCTAACCTTTTATCTCAATAAAATCTTTCTTGGTGAATCATCGTTTGGAATTCAAGCTGCTGCCAAAACTTATTTTGGCGCAGATCTTAAGGATCTAAAGCCAGCTGAAGTCGCTCTTTTGGCCGGGTTACCTCAGGCTCCCAGTCAATACAATCCTTATATTCATCCTGATTCTGCCAAAACTAGGCGTACCATTGTGCTCGGAGTAATGCGGGATGCTGGGATTATCTCCGCTGAAGAGTATAACACGGAGAAAGAGGCTCCCTTCACCTACGTTGAGGAAATGAAGAAAAATCGCGGTGGGGCTCAGAAAACTGCAGTAACCAATGCGAGCTACAAATTCCCTTATTTTGTCGATTATGTTATTGAAGAATTGGAAACCACTTATAGTTTAACTCCTGAACAAATTTTTAGTGGTGGATTACGTATTTATACTACGGTTGATCCAAAAATCCAAGGCGCTGCTGAAGCGGCTTTTGCTAACCCAGCCAATTTCCCCAAAAGCATCGACGATACAAAAGTCGAAGGGTCCATCACAATCATAGAGCCTTCGACAGGTGCCATTCAGGCTATGGTCGGTGGGCGGGACTATACTCCCCGAGGACTGAACAGAGCTTGGCAATCCAAGCGCCAACCCGGATCAACGATCAAACCCTTGGTTGTCTATGGCCCAGCCCTCGAGAAAGGTGGATATTTCCCTGGTACCGTTCTTGACGATATGCCAGTAACCTACGATGGTGGCAATGGCAAGTCTTGGGCACCTACTAACTTTGATACTGAGTCTAAAGGTTGGAAAGGCCTTATCCCCATGCGTTATGCCGTTGAACAATCTGTGAACATCTACGCCGTCAAACTCATGAGCCTTATCGGGGTCGATTACGGTTGGTCGTTTGGTAAAAATAATCTTGGACTCCCGCTTGAACCGGAAGATCGAGTCTTGAGTCTAGCCTTAGGGACTACTCATGTAACCACGCTGGACATGGCAACCGCCTATGGGATTTATGCTAATAACGGAGTTAAGGTGACTGATCACGCAGTCGTAAAAGTCTTGGATGCTAAAGGAAATACTGTGATCACGCCGAAAATTACAAAAAACCGAGTCATGAAGGAAACGACTGCCTATCTTGTCAATAGTATGTTACGAAGTGTAGTGACCAACGGAACAGGCGTCAGCGCTCAAATTGGGAACTGGGCTGTTGCAGGTAAAACTGGCACCACTTCGTTGGATCCTGCTAAATATGGCAATAAATCCGGTAATCCTGACGCCTGGTTTGCTGGATATACTCCGAACTACGCCGGTGTTGTTTGGATGGGCTACGATTCCGACCCTGATGGGCAGCATTATTTGCGCAGTGTCTATGGCGGGAGCTATCCTGCTCAGATCTGGAAGAGCGTTATGTCGGCAGCTCTTAAGGATCTCCCCGTTAAATCAAAGTTTGAACAGCCTTCAGGAATTATGAGTGGCACTTTTGATAAGAAGTCGGGACTCCTTCCCAGCAGTTTGACCCCCTCGGAATTCGTCGCTACGGAAATAGCAGCCCAAGGAGATTTTCCCACGCGAATTAGTGACGTCTGGTTTCAAAAAGATGTCGACGCTGATTTTCCGACTATGTTAGCAACCCCAAGTTCGAAGAATACGTTAACCAAGACATTCTTGAATTTACCCGATCGTGATGCCTCGTGGACATGGCCCTCTAATGAGATCCCCTATAAACCGCCTACAGAGATGGCACCCGAGCCCGTTACCGATTCAATCCTTGATCCTGATCTTGATCCTTTAGCACCTCCCCAAGATACGATACCCCAGGAAACGTTGCTACCCGCACCCGTACTTGGACAAGTAAGTTACGATCCTAAAACCTCAAAGGTGACCATCCCTATCATTAACTGGTCAGGAAATGAGGTATATTCTACAATTGTCTATATTCAACGTCCTGGTCAACCTGTCGGAAGCATTCCAATTAAGATTTCAAAGGGGTCCCTTTCCTTTTCACTCGTGATAAACGATGAAGCTCCTAGTCCAGGTTCTTACTTCTTCCGTGCCGCCTTTAAAAAGTCAAGAGAATCAGAGGCCGGACCGTCTTCGAATAGCGTAAAATTAATACTCACTTAATCTAAGGCCTTAACATGTGGCTATACAAAACAACACTGTATCTCCAAAGGATACAGTGTTGTTTTTATGTTTCATTAAATATTAATTTAGGGTTTATTACTTCAATTCAACAACCGTGACTCCTGAGTCCCCTTCTCCATATTCCCCAATCCTGAAACTGCGAACATGCGGGTGTCCTCTCAAGAAATCCTGAATCCCCGCGCGCATAGCCCCTGTACCCTTGCCATGAATGACGTAAATTAGACCGATACCTCCGAGAACGGCGTCATCAAGATACTTGTCTAAGGCTTCCGTACCCTCCTCAACAAGCATTCCTCTTAGATCAATCTCACTGCGGATGTCCTCCGCCTTTCGAAGTCCAATCCCCATTTCTCTTGAATATTTGGGTGTGGTCTTCTTCTCCTCCTGAGCTAATTTCAATTCTGACAGTGGCACCATTACTTTCATGATCCCCGCTTGAACTAGGACATCGCCATTAGCATTAGGGAGTTTAATAACTTGCCCTTTCTGCCTAAGCTTCGTCAACTGCACGGTCTGCCCAAGCATGATCTGGTCAGCTCTCAATTCGCTTCCTGAGCGTTTCACTGGCCGGCCTTGATCCAGTTTCGCTGAAGCCCGTCGGAATCCTTGACGGGCCTTTTCAATATCCTGCTGCTGTTTAGTCTCTTTTTTTAGAGCCGTTTTTAACTCTTCGATTAAAGCCTCTGCTTCACGTTTCGCCCCCCGAATGATTCCGCTGGCTTCATCCTTAGCCAAGGCTAACAAGAGTTCGTATTCTTCATCTAAACGAATCGTCTTTTCTTCTAAAGCCTTACTTTGGTTCTCGACCGCTTGCCGACCCGTGGCAGCTTTTTGCTTTTCTAACTCAATTTCTCGGTGGGTTTCTCCTAAATTTTCAATGAGATCGGCCACCTGCATTTCCCGCTCCGTCACAAACGTATTCGCTTTTTCGAGGACTTGCTCGCTCAAACCCAGCCTTCCAGCAATCGTAAACGCATTACTTTTACCGGGTATCCCGATTAATAGCTTATATGTGGGACGTAAAGTCTCCGTATCAAACTCCACTGAAGCATTCTTAACTCGCGGGGTTTCGTAAGCAAACGTCTTTAATGCCCCATAGTGAGTCGTGGATACCGTTCGGCAACCTCGTTCATGCAATTCCGCTAAAATCCCCATTGCCAAGGCTGCCCCTTCTGTTGGGTCGGTCCCAGCCCCCACCTCATCGAGCAAGACCAAGGAACATCCGTCTGAGCAGTTAATGATTTCGACGATATTTTTCATGTGCCCTGAGAAGGTACTTAAGGATTGCTCGACACTTTGTTCATCCCCAATGTCTGCAAAGATCTGGGTAAATACTCCCATGCGAGAGTCACTTTCCGCGGGAATGTGGAGACCAGACTGATTCATGGCCGCCATAAGGCCGACTACCTTTAGGGCCACCGTTTTTCCCCCAGTGTTTGGCCCGGTAATCACTAACGTATCGAAATCAAGCCCCAATTCCAAAGAAAGCGGAACAACTTTTCCACCGATTAACGGATGTCTTGCCTGAACTAATTTCATTTGTTGCCCTGAGAGCAATTCTGGTGCACCTGCGTTCATCGCCACACTTAAATGCGCTTTGGCAACCACTAAATCTAATTGAGACAAAACTTCGTGAATATCCGCAACGGCATCCGCTCGTACCTCAATTTGAGCAGAAAGCATTTGCAGAATTCGCTGGACTTCCCGTTGTTCTTTTAAAATAACTTCACGAAGCTCATTACCCAACTGAACGACAGGCATAGGTTCGATAAACAAGGTTGCTCCGCTCGCCGATTGATCGTGGACAATACCGGGAAACGCGGTGCGGTATTCCTGCTTGACCGGTACAACGTAACGATCGGAACGTTGCGTAATAATAGGGTCTTGGAGCATCTTCTGATAGCTTGAGTTGCGCAAAGTCCCTTCCAAACTTTCTCGAATGCGGTGCTGCAGGCGGTTTACCGCTCGCCTAAAGTCCGCTAGTTCTGAGGAAGCATTATCAGCAACCTTGCCATCTTCCGAGATGCAGCTGGAGATCTCATCCTCAAGATCCTTTTGTGGTTCAATGGGTAACGCAATATCCCACAATCTAGAAAATTGTTCTCTGGATTCCATAAGGAGTTGTTTTATTTTCCGTCCTACTCCTAATGTATCGCGAATCTCAAGTAGTTCTTCTCCATGTATTACTCCACCGCGTAGACAGCGCTCGATATAGGGACGGATTTCTTTAGCCCCTCGAACTGAAAAAAGAGGATTTCCACGTAAGAGATCCTTTCCCTCGTCCGTTTCTTGTAACCCCAAGCGAACCAATTCCAAATCAACAAAGGGTTTTAAACCAATAGCCAGTTCCTTGGCCCTTGGTAAGATACAATAATCCGCCAAACGTGACAATACTTTTGGAAAATCCAGTTTACTTAGAACTTTATCTTCGATTCCCATAGTTCCTCCTCTATTCATTCAAACCCATAATAAATATATAAAACTCGTATTAATCAATTATTCAGGTCAGACGGTCCAACGAATGCTCAAGCCATCGTTAGCGCTATGAACCTATAACACTCCCCTGAAGAAATGCCCTTTTGTGAAACCTTCTGGGAAAAGAGCCGCTAACTCATTCATCCCTTCATCTGACGTCACTGCGCCCCTCTTGCCTCCCTGTAAGGTATCCCACGCCTCACTAAATAGACGCACAATCTGTCGAACTTGGCTGGGAGATTGCCGAGTCAATTGAAGACGAACGGTCGAAACCCCCATACGCCGAATCTGAGCAAGTTCTTCATAAAGATTAAGAATCTTAACATTGAAAAGATGCATCCGACACTCCTGGTCTGTCTCCACGGGAAAATCATAACGCATGCGATCACGGAGGTAATGCGGTTCTTTCACGCAGGTTCCGGCACAGTGTTCTCCATTTTTTCCGCCCAGCGTTGCCCCTACCGGACAATATTCGCTCACCATCATTTCCAGATCTCCGAAGGAGATCACTTCCACCCCTGGCCATTTAGCTAAAGGAGCAAGTTGTTCGTGGTGCAGTTCTGGGGAAAGTGTCACCTTTTTGGCACCCAGACGCAAAAAATGAGCTAAGCTGGCTTCGTTAAACACATTTAAAGAGTAATCTACTTCAAATTCCCAATCCGGATCTATCCCCTTCAGGATCTCCAGTTCTCCGAGGTTGGCAACCATCACTTTCGGTTTTTCCACCCATTCCTTCGCTTTTCTTAGTGCTGCTAAAAGCTGTTTACTCTGATCCTGATTTAAGATACGGGGTAACCGCCATACACAATCAATTCCCTGCTTACGGCACCTCTCAAAACTATTTCGAATTTCTTCCAGCGTAAACCCTCGCCGAGAACGCCAATGCTCTCCACCAATGAGAACTCGTTTAGCTCCTGCTTGAATGGCCGCTTGCAGTGTTTCCGGATCGCTCACAGCCACCGAAACCTGGGGAATGACACTCTCGTTAGTCTGTAAGCCTGCCCTTTCCTCTGCTTGACGATGTTTCCAGCGTTCTACCCTTTGACGATAGGTTTGTCGGTCAAGCATTTGCCTAGGGCTGTCCTGAAGTAATTCTTCAACCACTAAGCGACGCATTTCATTCAAGTCACTGACTGGAAGCATGATGCCCTCATCGATTTCTAACTCCAACTTATCGAGCCAAAAGGGAGTCGTCCCTAATCGCCCTAACTGTTGGAAAGCGTAGTCCCACGTCAGTGGTCTTTTCAAGGCTTTTTGAGCAGGGTTCGTCGAATAAACGGTAGCGCTACGATCGCTGTCTATAACCTCTAGACGCAATTTTTCTCCAAGCTGCCCCGACAGACGCAGGTTCAACGGGTTTTTGCGTTGCTCTCGCCCCTCTTGAAAGCTTAAGCGAGCCTTTTCCATGAGTAAGGCGTCATTAGTCTTAAAAACACGGTCTCCCGGCTGTGCAATTCCCGAAAATTCTATCTGGACAGTTTCCCCCGGTAATCCTTCAATGACCTCTGTTTGATCCTTCCAGATCAGGCCAACGGTTACCCCTTCTCGCCCACGCCCTGTCCAGAATTCGATTCCATCCCCAGGGTGCAAAGCAGCCTCTAGTTTGAGCGATAATCGCCCAGCATCTAAGCGTGCCACTCGACCGAGACGTGTCCCCCGATTGTTCGGACGGCTATAACTCATAAGTTCTGCGCCGAGGTTTTGCCTTAAATACCCGCTTGTAAACTCTCGATTAAACACCTGCAATAATTCCTGATGCTCACCAGTGGTTAACAAGGGAGTAACTGCACTACCTTCTCGCCGGTCTCCGAGCCGATCTATAGCTTGCCGGTAAAGACGAATGACAGTCGCTACATACTCTGGTCGTTTCATTCTACCCTCAACTTTAAGAGAATGAACCCCAACTTGCTTTAATTCTGCCAATTCCTCAGCTAAATTCAAATCCCGAGGGCTTAATAAGTGTTCCCCAGTGTTTTTCTGGACTAAAAGGTTCTCTTTACCTTCATTAACGAGCTGATACGTCATCCGGCAGGGTTGAGCGCAAGTACCGCGATTTCCGCTCCGCCCTCCAATAAAGCTCGACATTAGGCATTGTCCGGAATAACCGATACAAAGTGCGCCATGCACAAACACTTCAAGATCTAGTGGCGTCTTTTCAGCAATCTCCTGCATTTCAGTCGCCGAGGTCTCCCTTGCCAAGACTACACGGCTAAAGCCAAGGGACTCGAGATGTTGAACTCCCCAGCTTGTATTCACGGTCATTTGTGTGCTCGCATGGGTTTCCATTTCCGGAAGAATCGTATGAATTAATTCCGCGACCCCAACATCTTGCAAGATCACGGCATCGACACCTATTTCATGTAAGGCGT
This sequence comes from Desulfosporosinus sp. BICA1-9, assembly GCF_000802135.1. Classification (NCBI taxonomy): domain Bacteria; kingdom Bacillati; phylum Bacillota; class Clostridia; order Eubacteriales; family Desulfitobacteriaceae; genus Desulfosporosinus; species Desulfosporosinus sp. BICA1-9. The sequence continues at coordinate 28,938 of NZ_JUEE01000174.1, read as the reverse complement.
AAAGATAGTTCATCAATTCCTGAAACTCCTGGTCTGCAATAAGGATATTGACTGTCACATACACCTTAACCTGCCGTTCATGAGCATAACGAACGGCCTTTTGCAGCTCTTCTATCTCAAAATTTGCAGCACTTGCCCTAGCACTAAAGCTTTTCCCTCCGAGGTAAACCGCATCTGCGCCGTTTTCTACCGCCGCCTTAAAGGCTTCGTAACTACCTGCCGGAGCCAAAAGCTCTAGCGGTCGGGATTGTTCTTTTATTATTTCATCCATGTCATTTACTTCCTCTGTTTCTACAATGTGAACATATTTAAATATCCATCTCTGCTAAGGCTGGACAATAACTTTATTATAATTGTTTAATTTTGATTTGTACAATTAGTACTCTTTAAAACCAAATACAGCAGAAACCCTCTTTCAACAAGGCTTTTGTATTTTTTCAAAACTCTAGAAGCACGGTATAACCTAGACCTTTTATTCTACACAAAGGTAGTGGCAATTCATGAATTGCCACTACTGTTTTTGATCTCGATAAACCCTATTAAAATATCAACTACTTCTTCTAGGATGTCTCTTGGTGCTTTTTCCTGAAAGGATACATTTCTAGCTTGTATATCTAAAGCTTTTACCTGTTCGCACATTATAAATCCTGTTGTTTTGGTTCTTTCATCTAATTCTACGTGCAGGGGAAATTCTCTATTCGTGTTAGTAATCGGGCATACCATGGCAATATTAGTAAATTGATTATAGGTGTTATTACTAACAACCAATGCAGGCCTTTTCCCCCTTTGTTCATGCCCTGCTTGAGGGTCAAATTCTAAAAATACAATGTCCCCATGCTCTGGTATATATCCCATTAGAATACCTCTTCAGCTACTGTCTTCCCGGTATCCCATTCACTACACCTATAATCACCACCACTATATTCAGCGATTCTTTCTTCTAAAGTTCTGTGTTTTTTTACGGGAACAATAACTAGGTTGCCATCTTGTACTTTTATTTCTACTTTATCATTTTCATGGAGTTCAGCCATTTCGAGAATAGCCTTAGGAAGTCTTATAGCCTGGCTATTTCCCCACTTTTGGATTGTAGTATACATTTGCATCACCTCTTATTAATAAGTATATACATAGTATATACTATCGTCAATTGTAATTATCACTATTCATCATACTCTAATTGCGAGAACCTGATGATATACTATAAATACAATCCCGAACTATTAACATATGCCCAATTTAAAACAGCTTCCAAACGTGTGCTTACCCCAAATTTAAGTAGAATATTATTAACGTGAAATTCTACAGTTCGTACATTAATGCCTAAAGCTGAAGCAATTTCTTTGTTATGCAAGCCTTTTGATACTAATTCTATTACTTCTATTTCCCTTTTAGTGAGTAGATTACGTAGCGTTTCTACAGGCTGCACCGGGAAATGCAAGTTATTATTCTTATTTACAGGTTGAAGGAAGGCCTCTAATCCTTGGGAAAAATAGACTCCATCTTGATAAACCCTTAATATTCCCTGAATCATTTCCTTTACAGAACAGTCTTTAAGTAAAAAACCATTGGCACCCTTACTAATTGACTTAGTAACGTATCCTTGTGGTTTCTGTCCCGTCAGCATAAGAATCTTTACTCTGTTATTAACCTTTTTTATCTTATCTATTAAATCAGTACCCCAGGTATCTGGGAGATTGATATCTAACAATACGACGTCCGGTTTAGTTCCACTCATTAATTTCATACATTCTATTCCGTTCTTGGCAATTCCAACTACCAAAATACGGGGTTCAAACGATAACAAGGAGACAGTTCCTTCTGCAAAAAGCGTATGATCATCGACTATCACTACTTTTACTTTTTGTAATTCATCAGAATTAATGGACATCTCTATCCCCTCCTCTATCCAAAAATTCTTTAATTTTCTTTTTGGGCTCTTCAACTATTTCTTCCATGTTTATTTAACCTATATGATCGGGATGACAGCTTTGAGCATCGTGCCCCGATGAATTTCCGAACTGATTTGAAGATTACCACCTAAGCTTTCTATTCTTTCTTTCATTCCAACTATGCCAAAATGGTCACTCGTCAGCGACCAATCATCTATCTTGATAGTATAGAAACCTTTACCCGAGTCTCTAACAGTCAGTTCAAGGTTAGATTCGGTCATCTCGATGAACAGCTTTATCTTGTTAGAACCTGAGTGTTTCACGGCATTCATAATCCCTTCCTGCAAAAAACGGTAGGCAGCTAATTCTACCTCCTCCTTATAGCGGTCTTCTCGGTTAAAGCCTACCGTCTCTAAGGAAATAATAGATAGTTCTTTCAGCATTATTTCTTCGCACATTAATTCGACGGCAGTAAGCAATCCCAAATCAGTTAAGGAGGGCGGTCGTAAATCATTCGATATTACACGAAGTTCAAAATTCAAGTTCTCTACTAGCTCCCGCATATGAGAAATTGCCTTTGCCGTTTTGCTTTCGGTTGGGCATTCTTCAATAAGGTATTTTAACCACCGATTCAAGTCTAGCCCTAATTGCAAAGGTCCATTGTTTATATCGCTGGCTATTAATTTTCGCTCTTTCTCAAGACTTCTAACCAAAGAGGTAGTAATTCCTTGCAGCCCCTGATTCCTTCGTTGTGAGTCTTGTGATCTTTGAGCAAGGAATTCTATTTCTTTCGACAGTTCCTTGATGACAAACGTCGTTATTAAACGTTGGGCCAATTGACTCGAGATTAGCGTAATTAAGGGCAGTTCATCTCGTTCAAATTTGACATGAGAATAATGATGGCCCAAAAATATACCACAATAAAAATCGTCAGAAACGACGGGAATATAGATCTCAGCAGGAAAACTCTCAGGAAGTATTTTTGCTTCTAAGTTAACCCTATTATCCGCTTGGAAAAATTCCTCCAGTTCGATTTGTTGGCTTGGTTTTTCCAAAAACATTCCGTGAGCCTTCTTTAGGTATCCTCCTTTACCATCTTCAACGACAATAAAAGCCCCCTCAATCGATAGGCTTTTCACCACTTCTTCTAATATTCTGTCCTCTTCATTTATTGAAGTCAGGCTTTCGTTTAACTTCAGAACTCGTTCTCTAAAACCTTTGTTTCCATAAAAAAAATCAAATTTTTCCAATAAATTTCTTATCATAGCTCGCATAAAGCTAATACAGACTATAAATAGTATCGTTAAAAATAGCGAAGCAATATACACCTCAAGATTTAAGGTCTTTACTACTTTCAAAAAGTAAAGTACATACGAGAGAACGAAACTAATAATCACTCCCACAATGAAAAATGATAATATTGTCCCTAAGAGCCGACGGCTATCTGGTAAATATTTATTGACTATGACATAATACCAAGCGACTGGCACAACGGAAAGAAACAAGGAACTGAAGTCAGAGTACCTTATAGGTTGAATGTTAAATAACTGAGGGACAGCCGTCAATAAAACAAATGGAAAGAACCCTATTACCATACTCATAAAAAGGATACCCGTTTGGTTTCTTTCCGGGCTTTCTTTGGGCAGCTTTATTAGCGAACCTAGATTCCAGAGTGCTAAAAGTAGGGCAATAATAACAGTTGATAATACTAGTTTTCTTAATAAACTTACATTGTTGATGATACCAATAGATTGTAAAATAGTAAAAATAATTATGATAATAGATATAATTGTGACCATATAAATGCTGAACTGGTTTACTCGGTTTCTTTTTTCTCTTGGAAAAATCGAGACTAGATTAATAAGGAATATAGGTACTAATGACATGCTCATATACTCTAACTCCCTAGCAAAAAACAAACAACGACCTGAAGCTGGAACAAATACTATCGCCAAACCGATAATCCAGTTAAACCAAAATATTGAACGTGCTTGAGCCAGGAAAGGACGCTTAAACCATGTCATAAACCCCAACAGCCAGAAAACAAAGCCCAAAATTTGCAGAGGTACTTCTTTTAAGTTTCTCAGCGGATCCGTACTAATTTGTAATTTAATTAAGTTATCTGTTGGCTGACCCGGCCTGCGGAATTCTATTGAAGATGCTCCTTCTACTTGACTCCATTTTTGGGCTAGGCTGTATTTACTTGGAACATCTTCGTTAATTTTTAGGACTATGTCTCCGACTCTCACCCCTGCTAGGTACCCTTCACCATACGGATCGCTGGCGATCACAAGCCATTGTCCATTAACGTTCTCGATGTTAAGGCCAATATAAGGATGATTTATAGTAACTATAAAATATACGAGTCCTAATACGATAAAAGCAACACTTGCAATGTAATATGCTTGCCGTCTAAACACATTCTTCAACAAGTTTGATCAACTTCTCCTTGCCTTTTTCCATAACAGGTATTGCTATCATGATGTCCATGGCTTTTTGGCGAAAGATTTCGTACATAACTTTACAGTAATGGGCAACTCCTTCATCGATGGCTATTTGTTTTAGATAGTCTCGTTCTTCGTCTCCAAACCTTTGTAATCCTTGGCCTTGCAGTTGAGTTAGTGCCTGGAACCGCTCGGGCTGCTTCTTGAGGATACTTAAAAGATAGACATAAGGCAGGGTTTTCGTATTATTAAGGAAATCTTTTTTTGTTCGAAATCTAAGAAATCATTTAGATCGTTTCTGATTTGGCTCATTATCCCAAGGTTTGTTCCAAACTGCTCTAATTGCAAGACTAACGATTCTGACGCACCGCCTAAGGTTGCCCCAATTTTACAGGCACAGGCCGTTAAGCTTCCCGACTTTCGCTTGACTAGCTCAAAATATTGTTCTAGAGTAACTTGCTCCCTACTATCATACTGGAACTCCTGGAATTGACCATCAATAGCACTTATTCCCGTACGATTTAAGATTGTGCTAACTTCTCGAAATCGCCCATTATCTGGTATATTGGACACTGCCTCATAGCTTAGCATAAGTAGACAAATGGCTAAGTTTAGAGCGTTAGCATTGCTGAGTTTGCGCCAGGGTAACTCATCATTGTCCTGATCCTGAATATCATCAAAAATATCTGCCGCCAGTGCAAATAGTTCCATCCCTATTGCTCCTGGCAGCGCAAATTCAGGTTCCCCGCTTATACACTCACAACTTAATAAAGTTAAGTTTGCCCACGGAAATAATTCACCAGTCTTGCCTTCAGCGTTAAGCGTGGACTTGATCAGGTGTAACAATTCTGCATTCAGTTGAGCTCTGGTCAGAATTTCATTTATTTCTGTGGAAATAGTTTGATCAAACTGAAGGCTCATCTTTTTTAATCCCACTTTACCAAAGGAAAAGCTTCAATCGTTAAGGTGCCTTCTGATACCTCGTACTTGGAAAATACGTTTTGAATGATCGTAAATTCATGAGTCTTTAGTTCTGTTGAAGGCAGTCCGTTTTCTAACGACAACAAATTTTTCGGGTTCTTGACTAGGCCGTTGACCAGTTCTGCAATACTATCATAGCTCATTTTTCATAACACCCTTTCTTATTCTGTTAACAAACAGCATTTACTCATTTTCCTAATTTTTTAAGGTTAAAGGATTTTAGATATTTCAATTATTTCTTCTTTAACTATCTCTAATGACAGTGCAACATCCCTTACTAAAGAGTGAACCCCAGATATGGCGCATTTATCATTCGATAGGCACCCCTCCTTCGGTTTCTCCATTTTTACTCAATTCTACTTATAACTTCCTTTTCCTGCTATGAAATTTAGCTTATACTGTCGTACCATGACAAAAGAATGCTTTATTGAAGAAAATCGACTGTGAGGGCTCCTTTCTTCTTCCCCTATCACCAGTAACGTACAGATTTGCATTAGAAATCTCCTTAAAAATTGCCGAAATTCCAAATCTCGATCCAAAGCCCTTGAGCTCTTTGTCGTTGCAAAAATCTATTTTACCCCTAAATTCTGCTCCTAACTTTCTGAAAAATTGTATTCAGTTAAAAACCAAACCCCTCAGATGCTTTCTTTTCGCTCTGAGGGGTTGTCGTACGTTCCATTCATTTTATCAAAGTCAGCAAGAAGACCCCGACTTCAAAACTCCGCAGTGTTTAAGTGGGGGATGATTGCGTTCCCCTACATAACTTTGTTGAGTCATAGGTTTTCAATTTGCCAGTCTATGGGGGTTTTCCCCATGGAAATTAAATAATTGTTGGTTCTAGAAAAGGGTTTACTCCCCAGAAAACCGCGAGACGCCGAGAGCGGACTAGGGTGGGGGGATTTTATGATAGTGTGGCTGGGGTTAGTTATTATGCCCGACTTGGAAAGAGCATTGTTTCCCCATAATATAAAGACGATCGGATCCTGACGTTCGTTTAACAATGTAATCACCTGGTCTGTAAAGGTCTCCCACCCCATATTTCGATGCGAGTTTGCCTGTCCAGCCCTCACGGTCAGTGCTGTGTTTAATAATAGCACTCCTTGATCTGCCCACTTTTTTAAATAGCCATTATTCGGAATAAAGCAATTCAAATCACTCTTAAGTTCTTTGAAAATATTTAGCAAGGATGGCGGCGGAGCTATTCCTGGTTCTACTGAAAAACTTAGCCCATGGGCCTGATTGGGTCCATGGTAGGGGTCTTGTCCTAAAATAACTACCTTGATATCTTTATAAGCAGTGTAATGAAGGGCATTAAATAGATCATGCATATCCGGGTAAATTACCTTAGTCTTGTATTCCGTTATCAAATACTGCCTTAATTTTTGATAGTATTCTTTACTGAACTCATCATACAATAGGCTTTGCCAGTCATTATTAAAAATAATCATCTTATCACCCAGATAAATTATATCATATTTAGGTAAAGGAACTAGCCCCCAGCCTCAATTCTTCTATTCAATCATTACTTAGCAAATCAATGCCTTGAAATACTGAGTGCTTCTTCAAGGGTATCCCATCTCCTCTTTAGTTGAGCGAGTTGACTTAACCTCTCAGCCTACTCTCCGATGTTTTCCTCGCATTTGTAGAAACATCTTTGCAGAGAACATTTTCCTTAGATCTCCCGATAGCATGTAATCAGTAACTATACCCGCAATTAACCCCCAAAAAGGTGATCCAACTCCGGCAATTGAGATACCGGATAAAGTAACCAGAAAAGTTATCAGAGCCGCCTCCTTTTTTTCCTCACCCTGCATTGCAGAGGTAAGACTTGAACCTATTGATCCAAATAGTGCTAATCCCGTTATTACAATAATCAATTCACTAGGGAAGATCGCAAAAACAGAAACAATAGTTGCCCCGAAAATGCCAAAAATCAGATAAAAAAGACCCGCAGAAATTCCAGCAATATATCGTCTATCCGGATCATGATGGGCCTCCTTCCCTGTACAGATCGCAGCTATTAGGGCAGATAAATTGATTCCATGGGCTCCAAACGGAGCGAAGAGGATTGATGCGGCCCCCGTAGCAATAATGAGTGGATTTGCTGGAGTATTGTATCCATCAGCCCTTAGTACCCCGAGGCCCGTGGCATTTTGCGAGGCCATCGTTACAATACAGAGTGGTATTCCTAACCCTATTAGCGAACTAAGTGAAAATGTCGGCTTTGTAAAGATGGGTTGGACAAGAAAAACTCTGGCCCCTTCTAAGTTTACTATGCCTAGACTATAAGAAATCAAGAGACCCAGGAGCAAACTCGTAACGACAGCATAGCGTGGAAACCAGCGCTTGGATACTAGATAACCCAATATCATGGGTAGCGCTAACATAGGCAACTGTTTTAAAGAAACAAAAACATCTACCCCAAACTTAAGTAGAATCCCCGCGAGCATTGCTGTAATGATTGCGTAAGGGATCCGTTTCATAAAGGAGGAAAAAAGACCTGTGAATCCGAGTATCGTAATAAGTATCCCGGAAAAAATAAATGCGCCAATGGAGTCTGAATAGGCATAAGCACTCCAACCTGAGATTAACATTACAGCCCCTGGTGTTGACCATGCAGTAATCACTGGTGCCTTGAATCGAAGACTTAAAATAATGGACGTCAGACCACTTGCGATAGAAATCGCCCATATCCACGATGATAGATGTAGATTGCTTAAGTTAGCGACTTTTGCCGCTTGGAAAATCAGCAGTACAGGTCCTGCAAACCCAACAGTAACAGCAATTAGCCCAGCGACAATAGCGGAGATCGAAGCATCTGATTTTATTTGTCTAAAAAATACTACAAAAGAATTCATTTTAACAATACCTTTCAAACTTTATATTGAGCGCTATAACGCACATCTGGATAGAGTATATCACGTGTGCGTTATAGCGCTCAATAGCTTTAGAAAATAATCTTTTTGATTTTTTTCTTAGGAAAAGTTCATATACTAACTGGCAGAAGTCGATTAAACTTTTTCCTATGAGAATAGCGTTTTTACATCATCAATGGTAGGTGCCGCGTTAGGAGCATCCGGTCTGACTAGGGCATAATAAAACACGACTTAACAGGTGTTAGTCGTGTTTTATTACATATCTACAGCGAAATTTTCTTCAGGGAAAATAGTAAATTAAATGATGAAAACTGGTGAGTTGATCGGAAAGATTGAGATAAATGTGTTCTTTATTGGCCAGATACCGGATCGCATCCCCTTTATTTAGCCTATATACATTCTCACCGATAACTATTTCTAAGGTACCCTCAATCAGACTAATATACTCTTCAACCCCCTCATCATGAGGGGGTGATCTATGACTACAGCCTGGTTCAAGTTCTATGATAAACGCTTCAAAGCCCCTATTGATATCAAAAATGAATTGAGGATAGATTCTCATCTGCCCATTCTCTTCAATGATAGGGGTTATTTCTGAGTGGTGTATTAAGAGAGTCTCTTTACCTTCCTCCCCATTTGCTAACAGGGAGGAAAATGAGACTTTTAGACCGGTCGCTATTTTCCAAAGAGTGTTTATTGTAGGAGTAGATTCTCCTCTTTCGATCTGCCCTAACATTGCTTTGCTGACACTCGTTAACTCGGCTACTTTGTCTAAACTCAGTCGCCGTTTTTTTCTAACACTATTTAAGTTTTTTCCAATAGTAAATCTCATTTTCGGTACTCCATGCTACTCAGTTTTTTCTCCAAGTAGCTGCATTAAGGTCTCTTGTTCTTCTTTCAGCTTTGCAAGTTCATCGGCTAGATTCAGGGCAGTCAAAATTGCAACCTGGTGAGCACTCAAGCGAGGTAGCCTTTGCGCAATCAGACGCATCTTGTTATCGACATCATGGGCTAACCCTAGGATATATGATGCTGTCCCATCACCGCGGACCACATGCTTTTCCCCAAAAATCTCAACGCTGATTTTGACTGATTCATGTGCCACAAATTCCCCTCGCTCTCTTTTTGTCTTACTATTTCTCTATTTTCGCCACTCCGCGCCAAACTCCTGCTGAATTCCGTCTAAGATGCGCGAATTCAGCAGGTTTACTTCCTCATCCGTTAAAGTCCGTTCTAAGGATTGGTAACGTAATGAGAACGCTAAGCTTTTGTGATCGTCAGGGATAGGCTTTCCAGTATAGACATCAAAGATCTTGACTTGTTGCAATAATTCCCCACCGAGCTTGCGTATCTTAGCCATTACCGCCTCAGCCGAAATTTCCATAGACACGACGACAGCCAAATCTCTTTGTATCGCTGGAAAACGCGGGATGGAGTAAGCACGAACGGTTTGTCTCATCTGCTCGATCATTGGAGTCAACTCTAATTCAAAGACGACCACCCGCTCAAGCCCCCACTCCTTTTCCAGAGATGGATGTAGTTCACCAAGGAATCCTATGCATTGATTCTTCAAATAGATATCGGCTGAACGCCCTGGGTGTAGCAAATTTTTACTTTCTGCTACACGATACTCTAATTTAAGTCCAAATCCCAAGGCCATTTCTTCTACGATACCCTTCAGATAGTAAAAATCCTTATTGACTGGCTGATTAAGCCAATGCCTTCCGCTCTTACCCACCGCAACTCCGGCCACACGCAATTCTTCTCGTGGAAGCTCCCGCAAGGGTTGTTCTTCTCCCCAATACGTATTCCCTATCTCAAAAATACTTACTTCCATGTTGCGGCGTGCTACATTGCGAGCTGCTACATCAAGGAGTCCCGGTACTAAAGAGGTGCGCATGACACTGAGTTCATCCCGCAAGGGATTAAGCAATGGAATTGAATGTTGGGCACTTCCCCATTGTGCATCCGATTCTGCGCGAGTAAAGGTATATGTCAGTACCTCATCCATTCCAGATTGTACTAGGGTTCTTCGCAAGCGGCGGCGGAATTCCTGCTCTGGGGTTCTACTGCCTTGAGTCAGATCTCCTTGTGGCAGGGTTGTCGGGATTTTATCATAACCGATTAAGCGGGCCACTTCTTCCATGAGATCTTCTTCGATCTCAATGTCCGAGCGGTAAGCTGGAATCTCGACCTGGAATAATCCTTTTTGTTGCTTATACTCAAAGTTCAAATCCTCCAGGACTTGACGTATCTCATCTGTCTTAAGTATCACACCTAGCACGGTTGAGGCATGCTCTGCTGAGAGGCTGACTTGACGGGCAGAGGGAAGCTTCTTCACTTCATCGACGAAGGCAACAGGACGGCCAGCCCCTAATTCAAGGAGCAAATCACAAACTCGGCCGAGTGTAGCCACGCTTCCGTGAGCATTAAGACCCTTTTCAAAGCGATTAGAGGCCTCCGACCTGAGCCCTAAACGACGACTGGTGCGGCGAATGCTGACCTGAGAAAAATGAGCGGATTCAATCATCAGCCGCTTGGTATCCTTCGTCACTTCACTATCTAGGCCACCCATAACGCCAGCCAACCCCAAAGGAACGTGGTCATCTGCAATAAGCAAGGTGTCTACTTGAAGGTTCCGCTCCACTCCATCTAAGGTGACGATTTTTTCCCCCGGATACGCACATCGGACGTGAACATCCCCCTGTATCTTATCTCGGTCGAAAGCATGCAGTGGTTGCCCCATTTCCATCATGCAGTAATTCGTAATATCGACAATATTATTAATGGGACGAACTCCTGCGGCCTTCAACCGTCTCTGCATCCATTCTGGAGAAGGTTCTATATGAACATCTTCAACCACTAGACCTGCATATCGCCAGCATAACTCTTCATCTTCGATGACAATCCGTAGATCCGTAGCCGTTGGTAGGGACAGCTCTTGATGGTGGTCCGCCCATTTGGGCAAATGGGGCTTTTTCCTGGTAAGAGAAGCGACTTCACGAGCAACATTGATCATAGCTAAACAATCTGGTCGGTTCGGATAAAGTTCTAAGTCCAAGACACTATCTTCACGTCCTAAATAACTGCCAAAGTTCTCTCCGACGGGTGCCTCAGGTGACAAAATCAGAATTCCGTCCTTACTGCGCTCTAATCCTACTGTCTCATCCAGCAAAAGCTCCTCACGGGAACATAGCATACCCAAGGAGACAACTCCTCTAAGTTTTGACTTCCGAATAGAAAGCTCATTGGGAAGGGTCGCTCCCACCATGGCAACAGGAATCCGATCTCCAACTAATAAATTCTGAGCTCCAGTGACGATCGTCACCGATTCTTGACCCACATTCACGTCACAAACTAAAAGTCGATCGGCATCCGGATGCTTCGTAAGACTGACTAGTTCTCCGATCACCACTTTTTCGAAACCTTTATTTAGATTCTCGACACCCTCTACTTCAATCCCACCACGGGTTAGAGTTTCCGCTAATTGTTCGGCACTCTGATCGACATCCACCAGCTCACGCAACCACTCCATACTGACTTTCATGACATTTCCCCCTTAAAACTGCTGCAAAAAGCGCAAATCATTATCAAATAAGAGTCTCATATCTTCAATCCCAAACTTCAGCATGGCAATACGCTCAACTCCCATACCAAAGGCAAAACCCGTCACTTCTTTAGGATCGTATCCGCCTGCTTCTAAAACCTTTGGATGAACCATTCCTGACCCTAAGACTTCAATCCAGCCAGTTCCTTTACAGAGACGGCACCCTGCTCCCGCGCAAAGCATACAGGAAACATCCACTTCTGCACTGGGCTCTGTAAAGGGGAAAAAGCTGGGTCTTAAACGAATCTCTCTAGATTCCCCAAACATTTGGCGAGAGAAATTTAAGAGAATCCCCTTAAGGTCTGACATGCGAATCCCATGATCCACTACAAGTCCTTCTACCTGGTGGAACATCGGAGAATGGGTTGCATCATCATCATTTCGATAGACTTTTCCCGGAGCAATGATTTTTACGGGCAGTTGAGGAAAGAGCTTCTCCATGGTTCGAACCTGAACCGGAGAGGTTTGAGTGCGAAGTAAAATTTCTTCGGTAATATAGAAGGAATCCTGCATTTCACGAGCTGGATGCTCCTTCGGTAGATTAAGGGCTTCAAAGTTATAATAGTCTGACTCAATTTCGGGTCCTTCAGCAATTTGGAATCCCATACCTAAAAAGATATCTTCAATCTCTTCCATTACTTGTGTCAGAGGGTGATGATGTCCACGCGGAATACGCATTCCCGGTAATGTTATGTCGATGCGCTCCGAAGTCAACCTTTTCTCTAAGACGAAGGCTTCGAGCTCCGCACTACGCTCCTCCCAAGCTTGTTCTAAACGACTACGTACTTCATTAACCACTTGCCCCATAATCGGCCGTTCCTCAGGACTTAAGCTCCCCATTTGACGCAACATTGCAGTTAAAGTACCTTTTTTTCCGAGAATTTTCACTTTAAGCTCTTGGAGCGCTTCCGAACTCTCCAGCTCCTTCAGTACCCGTAACGTTTCCTCTCCAATGCGCTGTATTTCCTTTTTCAAGTTTAACCACCCTTTCCATTCAGACGCATTCCAACCCGATCCATCTCGGTGTCGTCGCCTTCGTTATATTGTTATTTTGTAAAAAGTCTTTAGATTTAGCTAAATAAAAAACACCCGCCCCCTGCGAAAGGGACGAGAGTTCATTCTCGCGGTACCACCCTAGTTTGACCAAACCGGCCACACTTAAGTTCCTGTTAACGGAGGAGACCGGGTCTACCTACAAATCAGCAGACCACTCCCAGGCGAATTTTTAACCTCTTCACATGATGAAGGAGGTGGGTATCTTCTTAGCTGGCTCACAGTCTAGGCCACGCCTCCCTGAAAAGAAAAGACTCCGTTTTAACCTGATCATCGTATTGTTATATGTAACTTTACAAAGAGTATGTTCACAGAAAATTATAGCATTCTCTACAAAGTTTTACAAGAAATCCCTTTGGCGTACAATTTCGTAGAGTAAGATACCCGTAGCCATGGCTACATTAAGGGACTCCACATTTTGAGCCATCGGTATCGTAACACGCTGAACATCCTCCGTTTTAAAGGATTGCGAAGGACCCTTGCCCTCATTCCCGACAATCAGCGCCAGTGGCCCCTCTGATAAGGTGGTGCGGTAAACCGCTTCTCCCTGGATATCCCCCATGAAGACACTCAAACCGTGTTGATGGCAAAATTCTAAGATATCCCCCGGTTGGCTTGAAGGCAGGAGAATTAGCGAAAAAATAGCCCCCATGGTGCTGCGCAATACTTTAGAATTATAGACATCTACCGTCCCTGGGGTCATACAGACATAACGGACTCCTGCCGCCAACGCTGTACGCAAAATTGCGCCCAAATTTCCCGGATCCTGAATACCATCAATAATTAGCAAGACTGTTTGCTGATCAATGGTTACCTCTGACCAGGAGTGATTGGTTTGGCGAACAACCGCTAAAATCCCTTGCGGTTCTTCTGTCGCACTCATCTTGCGCAGAACCCGCTCATCCACTTCCTCAAAAGGGATGCTTCGATCCCGTAACCCTTTTAGCAGAGACTGCCACTCTAGTGGCTCGCGGTCTAAACAAACATAGACCTTTTTGATCGGAGCATTTCTAGAAACTGCCTCCTCGACAAAGCGCCATCCTTCGACCACGAACAACTGAGCTTCTTCGCGAGCTTTACGTCGCTGTAAGGAGACAACATATTTTACCTGTTCATTCTGTAAAGACTCAATCATCCATGCACCTCCAGGAGCGAGTCAAGAAAGCTATACTTTCTGCCTAGTCCAAAAAGAGGATGCCTTCGCACCCTCTCTGTTTTAAGCCTTGATTTGTACCTTAGCAACATTGACAATTTCCGTAAACGCTGCAGCATCGCTGATTGCGAGTTCAGCCAGCATCTTGCGATTGACTGTAACTCCGGCTTTCTTCAAGCCGTCCATCATGCGACTATAGGATAAACCATTTATGCGGGCAGCTGCGTTGATTCTGGCGATCCAGAGCTTACGGAAGTTACCTTTGTTATCTTTTCTATGAGCATAGGAATAAGCTAAGGATTTTAGGACTTGTTCATTAGCTGGGCGGTAGAGTTTACTTTTTGCTCCACGGTATCCTTTAGCTAATTTTAATATTTTCTTGTGGCGAGCATGTTTGGTCATGCCTTTTTTTACACGGGCCATGTCAAAGACCTCCTTTTAACTCCAGTTTTTATAGATAAGCAATTAAATTTGCAATTCGTTTGGCATCAGATTTATGCATCACCGTAGATTTGCGCAAATTGCGTTTTGCCTTCGGCGACTTCTTCTCTAACATGTGGCTAGTGTATCCATGCATACGGATAATTTTGCCGGTTCCTGTTTTCTTAAAGCGCTTTGCTGCGCCTCGGTGGGTTTTCATTTTTGGCATTTCGTAATCCCCCTTTTGCTATTAATCGTGTTTGATTGAAGCTAAAATCATGATCATGTTTCGACCCTCAAGTTTTGCTTCGCGCTCAACCGTAGACTCGGCCTTACAAAACTCGGCGAGTCTTACGCATAAGGCTTTTCCAAGTTCCGGGTGGGTAACTTCCCTTCCACGGAACATGATCGTTACCTTTACTTTATCCCCCTCCAACAAAAAGCGTTGGGCGTTGCGGGCTTTGGTTTCGAAGTCGTGGTCCTCAATATTGGGACGTAACTTGACTTCTTTGATTTCCATGCTTTTTTGTTTTTTACGAGCTTCTTTGTCCCGTTTGGCTTGCTCGTATTTGTACTTGCCATAGTCCATTAGTTTGCAGACTGGGGGTTTGGCCGTCGGTGCAATCTCAACGAGATCTAACGATTTCTCGATTGCGAGGGCCAAGGCATCTCTAGTCGCCATGATCCCCAGTTGTTCCCCTTCTTCTCCGACGAGACGAACATCCCGAACCCGGATTTCGTCATTGAGTCTTAAGTCCTTGCTAATAAGAAACCACCTCCAAAAAATTTATCAGCTCAAAACAAAAAAGACGGATGAATTACCACCCGTCTTCTATACAATCACGAGCAAAAAATTAAGCTCAGGACCAGAAGATACCTTAACAACGAACGCCGTAAGGTGAGAAGCGGATGGCTTCTACTTGACTTAAGTATTTTACATCAAAAACTTTATCATGTCAATTCCTTATCTTCCCACCCAGAGCTGAAGCATGATTTTCTCCATTAATAAATAAACCAGGACAACATACCGCTGCCTTTCCCTCGGATCAGCACGAAATTTACTCGGGTTCCCTGCTTGCTGGTACACTGAACTTCGAATATACCCCATTCATTGCGGGAGTGAAAGAAACCTTTGACTTTTACAAATACTCAGCTTTAAAAAGGAGGTTTAAGCTGGTAACCACGTTCCATATCAATGTCATAATCGGGACTTTCTATTTGCCACCATTTCTTCACCGCTGACTTGTCCTGAGCCCAACGCATGTACGGATGATCCATTTCGTAGATTATACCATGCCGGATCCATTCCACTGTTTTCACATCCCAGGGCATAATATTGGCAAGGTTTACGTTTGGTCCGAACTCTTTGACCAGCCAAGCAATCAAGGGATGATTTGGCAAATTCCGGTCGTCCCACAATTCAAAGATCAGCTTTGTCGGGTCTATTGCTTTGGCCACTTCCAGTAGCTGCTTTTGTCCATGTTTGTTCTCCAACTGGGTACCTATCAAACCTCGTACAATCATCCCTTCCCAGTAGACATAGTCCGCACCGGCCTCAATCAACCCCAAAGCCTGCTCCAAAGTTCTTTCCACGGAAATTAAATCGCGAGACACTCTGGTCGGATCTTTCCACCACCATTTTTTTCCAACTTCACCCACAACAATAAAGTCCTCATCTTTAAACATTTTGACTTCATCTTGCATTTCTTGGAGCGTGGTCCCAGAACCATGGTTTTCCACTTCGACCTCGTTGATTCCCAATTGTTTTAGAAGCTTAATATACTCCTTAATGTTTTTTTGCGCTTTGGCGATCTCAAATTGGGTGCCGCCCAAGGCCACGCCCATGTCCATATTTCGAAACCCCTCAACTGCTTCTTGTACAATTTTAATATCGTGATGCCAGAAGGTGTCCAATAGCTTAATTCGATCCACGAGTTCCTGAAAAGGCTCTACGTATTTTGGTCCGTAATTGGCGACATCCATAATCAATACCATTGTAATTCCAGTTTTCCTGGGTTTGTGGGTACGTTCTGAATCGGCATCCAATTGATCCTGAAATTTTTTTAGTATTGGCAATAGTTCCATTTCAATATTCCCCTTCCTTGCTGTACCTTGTACGACGTAGCAAACTAAAACTCGTAGATATCACCAGGTTCAAGGATCACAACGCTGCCAGCTTTGTTGCTCTCCACTAAATTTTTAAATTCTTCCGGATTCTGATTGAGCAAAGGAAATGTGTTATAGTGAATGGGCACAGTAACCTTGGCAGAAACATATTCCGCAGCTATGGCTGCATCATTTGGCCCCATGACATAATTATCCCCGATGGGCAGCAGAGCCAGATCAATTTTATTCAGGCTTCCGATTAACTTCATATCCATAAACAATCCCGTGTCTCCCGCATGATAAATAAGCTTATCACCTAACTTCACCAGGAAACCGCAGGGACTTCCTGTATAGATACTACCCTGATCAGTCATAACAGCTGAGCCATGCCAGGCAGGTGTGAGCTTGATCCAACCAAACGGAAACTGGTGACTGCCACCGATATGCATCGCATGGGTTTTGGCACCCTGAGCTTCAAAGAAAGCTGCTAGTTCCGCCGTCCCTATAATGGGTACATCACACTGCTTGGCAATGGCCAAAGCATCTGTCATATGGTCAAAATGCCCATGCGTTACTAATACAGCATCGACTTTAACCTGGTTAGGTTTGAGCTTAGCCACCGGGTTGCCGCTTAGCCACGGGTCTACAATTACCCTGAAACCTCCTTCCTCGATAGTAACACAAGCGTGCCCGTTAAATGTGATTTTTGACATCCTCGTCTCTCCTTTCCCAATACAAAACACTTCACCCTGAACAATGTATTTAGTGCCTTATTCACAAGAAATATCCCGTAATGAGACATAATTAAGGGGGTGGCTCACACCATGATCTATCCACCCCACTACAGACTGGGCACAGGGGGCTTCTTTTTACGTCCACTTTAAGAAGGTCAAGCTTGAGCGCGTTATAGAGCAATAGCGCTTCCCAACCAGCAAGTCCCCATGACCAAGAATGTACTTAAGAACTTGGGTAGCCTGAATCATACCAATTACACCCGGTACCACACCAACAACTGGGATAGGTTTGCCAGGTGGGGTTGGCATATTAGGGGAGAGGCAATTGTAACACGGAGTTAATCTTGGAATTATAGTCATCATTTGCCCTTCAAAACCAGATACCGCGCCGTAAAAGAAAGCTTTATCAGAGTGTACGCACACCTGGTTCATCAGGAAACGGGCTGGGAAATTATCACTGCAATCAACGACCATGTCATAATCCATTACTGTCTGTTCGACGTTCTGTTGAGTTAATCTCATCGGCTAAGCAAGCACTTCTATGTCCGGGTTCAAATTCTTAAGGGCTAGCCGGGCAGATTCTGCCTTAGCCCGCCCGATATCTCCGTTCCTATGTAGAACCTGACGGTTCAGGTTGCACAGATCTATTGCATCACTGTCCACAATTCCGATTTTACCAATACCGGCAGCCGCTAGATAGAAAAGAAGAACCTTGGCAACCTTAATTTTTTGTTGCCCTTTTATCCCAACTTCAGCTAAATTATCTGTCTTTGACATCTTTCGAGTTCTTCCTCGCTTAGTTCTACTCCCGTTTTAAGCATAACTACCAAATTGTACTTTCTCCCCATATCAAAACTGGCACCGACTATAGCTACGCTGGCCAGATTAAATACCACGTTTATATTTTTCACTTGCTTGGTCTAGATTCCCCTTGTTGCAAAATAAGTTAATGATTTCCTTCTACCGGGAACTAGGATCCCCCCTCCTGCAATTTTAATAGACTCTCGGCCTTCGCCGAGCCCGTTGGAATAGTGAGGTAGAGGACTGAATGGTTTAGAATTAACCACCGGCTGCCGCCGGTATAATAGTCAGCTCATCACCAGCTTGTAAGGTAGTCTTCATTCCCTGCAAATAGGCTATGTTTTCGCCGTTAAGAAAAACAAAGAAAAGATCTGATACATTACCATCCAAATCACACAATATATCTTTGAGTCCCGTATACCTAACGTCTAAGTCCTGTATACATTCGACAACACTGTGAGCCGCACATTCGACCACTTTATTATCGCCGGTAAGGTGGGCAATTGAGGCTGGCAGTCGCACGGTAATATTGCTCACTTTTCATCTCCCCTTTTCTAACTCATTCCTGCAACAAATAGTTTTATGATGGTATCAATAGACCCATAGCTATCAATCTTTCGCTAATTTCCCGTGACCCTTTAATAAAGGAATCTACAACTGTACTTACGGACGGAATATCATTAATCAACCCTACGGCCTGACCACAATAAGCCATTCCCTCTTGTAATCGTCCCTCAATAATACACCTGCGGTACTTCTCGCCGCTAATCCATGGCCTTAATTCTTCAAGCTCTGCTCCCCTCTCCTCCATTTCCAACACTAGACGAACAGCATCATTTATCAACGTCCGATGGGTATTACGGATCGAACGTTGTACTAGGACTGTTTGATTTTCTTGGGAATCTAACAGCAATTGCTTGAACTTAAAATGAACGGGGGATTCTAAGGTGGCCATGAACCGCGTCCCAACAACCACCCCCTCTGCCCCAAGCGCCAGTGCCGCTAGGAAACCACGGGCATCGGCGATCCCCCCTCCGGCAATTATCGGAACCTTTAACAGATCCTTAGCCTTTGGAACTAACACCATGGTAGAAACATCATCCATACCAACATTGCCGCCATTAGCAAATCCTACTATTTCCACCGCATCAGCCCCGCATTGTTCTGCTTTAATGGCATGTTTAATAGAGGCCACTTTATGAATCACCTTTATCCCGGCTGCATGCAGCGGATAGATAACCTCTTCAGGGCTCCTCACTCCAGCGGTCTCCACCACCGGAATGCGCTCCTCTATCACGGCTTGGATAAATTCAGTGCTTGATGCCAAGGATGCAGCCCTGTTAAGACTGATATTTACCCCCAAAGGCTTATCGGTTAGTTGCTTGGCCTTTCGAATTTCTTCCCTCAGCTCATCACCATCTTTAAACCGTGCAGAAGAAATAATACCGAGACCGCCTGCCTTAGAGACAGCAGCAGACAACTTGGCATCTGTAATCCAGTGCATACTCCCCATTATAATTGGATATTTGATGCCCAAAAGCTGGGTAATTCCAGTTCTAAACATCATACTTCCACTCCCTCCAATATTTTTTTAAATTGCAATCCTGCAATTTAAAGTTACCAACTCCGTCCGCAACACGAGGGCTCTTGAATTACTCCGGTAAAGATGGCATCTTTATCGCAAAGGCTTGGGTAAAGCAACGCACCCGCTCTCCACCACCGCCCGTCAGCCCTCTCGATCAATCCAGCACTCAAGCAAATACGCCACTCATCCTGGTAAGGCACTTAAGGTAGTGTGATTCTTGAGAAATGATGGTATAAGGATTCCTGTAATCAGACTTTGAACTGGTTGAATTGCGCTTTTAGTTCAGCCGTGAGGGTATTTAAGGTTTGAAAATATGCATACGCTTTTTCCAGCTCATCATTCATGCATTGCGTTGTAGCAGAGATTTCTTGAGATGCGGCAGAGGTTTCTTCAGAAACAGAAGAAATTTCTTCGACCTTTTCGAGTATATTGCCTTTCCTCTCATTTACCTGCAGAATCATTCCCAAGGCGGTCTCCATTCCCGGTTCAATTTCATACACAGCATCAATGAGTTGTTTGAAGGATTCCATGGCACCCTGGATGACGTGAATCTGGTTGTTTAGGTCCAGGCTTAAATCTGAGGTTGTTTCAACCACCTGTTCCGTATCCACATCAATGCTTTTTAACAGAAGCTGGATGTTTTCCGATGAAACCTTGGACTGCTCGGCTAGCTTCCCGATTTCATCCGCTACCACTGAAAATCCTTTACCGGCTTCTCCGGCTCTGGCAGCCTCTATAGCAGCATTTAAAGCTAACAAATTCGTCTGGCCTGCAATATTTTTAATAACATCCGTGATATTATTGATGTTGCGAATATTTTCGCTCAGCTTCTTAATTTTTTCCCCGATTTCGTTAAAGGAATTGCCGATTTTATAGATAGAACCAATGAGTTCTGTTAACCTCTTGCTGTCTTTACTGGCACTTACAGCCGTAACTTGGGCCTTGGCTGCAATCACACCCATCTGTTTTGATGTGTTCTCCAATTCTTGTCCGAAAGTAGTGAACGTCAAATTGATGTTTGACAGGTCCGTAGCTTGCACAGAAGCCCCCCTAGCCACTTCGTCAATGGCTTTCACGACTTCTTGGGAAGATTCATAGTTGCTTTTATTAATATCCGTCAGTTGAAGTGTAGAATTGACAACCTTGTCCGTATTGTCTTTTACCAGCTTAACCATAGTATGCGTCTTATCAACAAACACATTGAAACGAGCTACAAGTTTCCCAATATCATCCCTTGAAACCGTAGCAAGTCTTTTTGTAAGATCCCCTTCCCCCTGGGATATGTCCTTTAATGCTTCATTCACCTCGTGTATAGGAACGACAAGCTGTTTGATCAGCATATATAGATTAATAAAAATGGCAGCCAGACACAATATTGCGATCACAGAATTTTTTTGTATGATAGTGCTTTGTAAATGTTTTAAATCCTCTAAACTGAAAACAGGAAGCGATAAACTAATATTTAAAACGATGAGAAAGAGTGCAGTACCAAATGCAGTAGTAACCACGTTGAGTACCAGTTTTACCTTCATGGAAAAAAACGCCTTGCCTTCTGCCAAGGGAATGGTCGCTGTCAACTTGTCAATCTGCATAAGTGTATAGGCTAACCAAGGAACTGCAAACACAAAAACAAGGGCGATGACAACAAGCTCAGATAAAAGATACTCCATTTTCGTATAAGAGGGTTCGAACAAAATAACGGTACTGGGCCCGAAGGCAAGGAATAGGAACAGGATGAGCATGATGAATTTTGAGATGCGAGTTATATCTTTTTGAACTTCCTGCAGCGCAACAATACTTGGATTCTTTAAGTAGTCATCAATACTTTTCAGCTTTTTGTTCATGTACAGGTAAACCATCAAGACAACCACAAAAACGTATACCATCCATAATTTAGGCGGAATAAGTATTTGCAGGAATTCCTGGATACTGATATACCCGAAATATATCTGGCATAAAAACCATGTGATCATAGGCACCAATAGACTGCCGTAAATTCCAATATAAATAGATCGATTGAAATTTTTCAATGTTTTACCCCCATAATCAGCATTGTTAATTATTCCCGTAAGTTATTAATGAAAAAAACTACCTTAGCAGCATCCGTTAGCCCTCTCGCAGCAATCCAGCGCTCAAGCAAACGTCCACAGGGAAGCCATGCCTCCATCGTCTTTTGTTCGTATTGCCAGGCTTTGCTGTTTTTGTATTTGATATAGTTCAAGCCTCTGTAGACATATTTCAAAATACAAATATATAATGGGAGCCTAGCTGAACAACGATCACTGTGTACCTCCAATTGCTTTATTTCAGCATATGTGACGGCAACCAAAGTGCTAGAGACGGCACAAATCCCACAATAATCAGGACAAGAACGTAAATCGCCATAAACGGCCAACTTCCACGGATTACCGCACCAAGTGTGCTGGGAAATCCTAAACCTTTAGCAACACTATCAATCGCGTAAAGATTGAGTCCTACAGGAGGACTTAAGAGGCCTACCTCGATATTAATTACCATCAAGACTGCATACCAAATGAGATCCATTTTGTAGCCTATCAAAGTAGGTAAAAGTATGGGTATTATGATCATCATAATCGAGGCACCTTCAAGAAACATCCCCATTATAAACATAACAACCATGGTGATAAGAAGAAAAGTCACCGGAGGAAAACCATTGCTTACAAAAAAGCTGCTTATAGCTCTTCCTAAGCCAAATTGAGTTACAGCATTGCCAAAAACAATTGCCCCACAAATTATGAACATAACCATGACGGAATTATTTATTGCTTCCCTCAAGATCGGGATAATATCTTTAATCTTTATTGTGCGATAAATGAAAATACCAATTAAAAAAGACCATAGAACGCCTAAGGCCGCTATTTCCGTGACGGTCGCCAACCCTGTATACATAGGTACAATGACCCCGATGGGGATAATTAAAGCCCAGATACCTTCTTTAAAGGCAACCCATCTTTCACTCCAGGTAGCTGCAACAACTTTTTGTTTATCTGGGGAACGAAGATATTCCCAAGCCACATAAATTGAGAAAAGAATAACCGCCAGCATGCCTGGGACCACGCCAGCCATGAATAAGCTGCCCGTAGATTCCTGGGTGAAAGCGCCATACACTATCATAGGTACACTGGGTGGAATCAGGATGCCCAAGGCCCCCCCAGCCACACATATACCCAAAGACAAAGGGAAACTGTAACCATATTTCATCAGATTAGAAATTGCGAAGGAACCTACCATAGCCGCAATAGCCACGCTCGTTCCAATCATAGCCGCTAAAAATGCACAGGTCAAAATCGTGGCAATGCCTACGCCGCCGGGAATTTGGCGTAGAAAAACGTCAAACAGGTAATATAGCTTTTCTCCTATCCTTCCCCTGCCCAAGATAGTCCCCATTAAGATAAACAAGGGTATAGCCAGAAAAATAAAGTCATTGACGGTATCAAACATTACCTTGGCAGCGACTACAAGCGCTCCTTCTCCGCTAAGAGCATAGAGACCAATTAAACCTGCGAAACCTAAGGCCACAGGCACGGGCGTTCCTATAAATAGCAGCACAATCAGGAGGATAACCGCTAGCAGTATAAGACTGGTCATAGAGCATTCTCCTTTCCGTTTAGATATCTAACTGCATCCATCAACGCTTCAAGACCGAAAAGAATCATACCCACCGGCAAAACAATTTGCAACAGGTAGATTGGTATTTCCAAAAAAGGGGTATGCCGTCCCGAAATGTAGGAGGACCAAATCAAATAAAACCCTTTCCATGTAATCAAGGCGCTAAAAACCACGCAAACCAGATCACCTAAGAAACGCATCAGCTCTTGTCCTCTCGGTGGTAGTTTTCTGGTTAGAATATCAACACGTACGTGTCTCTCCTCCCTAAGGGCAAAAGCTATCCCCAGATAAGTCGCCCAAACCGCCCCATAACCGCTCAACTCTTCAACCCATATCATGGAAACTCCAAGTTTCCGAGCAATGATATTGGCTACCATCGATAGGAACATCACTCCAAGAATTATGCCAGCTAGGGTGTGGGCTGCGGCCGACACCTTTCTTATCAAGTCCATAAACAAACCCCCAATTTCAAAGCGTTTGTATGTTGCCTCTCCCTATGACAGGAGAGGCAATTTCTATTCCAACTATTACTATTTCAATTGGGATTTAATTGCTTGAATTTCCTTAATATCAGCTAAGATCTGTGGGTAATCTTTATAAAGTGACTGCCAAAGCTTATCTCTATCCCCAATAAATTGCTTAAGTTCTTCTGGAGTTGGGGTGTAAATCTTAACGCCTTTTTCGGCACCAGCCTTTAAGACAGCCTCTAAATTAGTCTTAGCGGCTGCCACAGTCTTGTCTTCGACTTCTTTAGTAGCCTCACTAATAGCCTTCTGAAGTTCCGGTTGCAACTTATCGTAAAATTTCTTATTCATTATAATCATTGATACCCGTGCGCTATAGGGCAAAATTGTGAAGTTAGGAGCAACCTCATAGAGTTTCCGTTCGACCGAAGTGGTCACCGTTCCTTCGGAGCCTTGAATTACTCCGCGCTGTAAACCCGTGTACAATTCAGAACCGTTGAGATAAGATATATTACTTCCCCACTGTTGGTAAATCGCTGCGGTATCAGGACCTGTAGCCCGTAAGGTTAGCCCTTTAGCATCGGCCGGAGTCTTAACTTGTTTACTTGTGATCACCCCGCCTTCTTCCATTGACCAAGGAAGAAATAAAATCCCTTTCATTCCCTGTTTTTCCATCTCAGTCTCTAAACGACTGCGGATTGAACTGGTTAAAACTTTTTGAGTTATCTCAGTCACTTTTCCTTCAAAAAGGAATGGCGCCGCAAAAACCCGCGCTTCAGGGACCGATTTAGCCAAATTAAAATCATAGGCATGCCCGGCCTCAATCGCACCCGTTTGTACCGCTTCTAAGACATCAGCGTCTTTATACAGTTGCCCGGTTGGATAGACCTGAACTTCCACCCGGCCCTTGGATTTCTCCATCACCAGCTCCGCCCAAGCCCGCATTTGGGCAGAAATATAGTGATTTTCCGGTAAGGCATGACTTAAACGAATCACTTTTTTTTGAGCTTGGTCATTCTCTGAAGTATTTCCTCCTTGCCCCCCGCAACCTGCTAGACTTAGAACTATTAAAACTGTCCAGACTACAATTAATTTAGTATATTTTTTTAACATTGATATTCCTCCTCTTCGTGAGCTCTTATGTTCTCTTTTCCATCGTATGCGCAGTAAAATTCTCACGTTTCTCCTCGATTGCCCTATTTCGCTTACCATCCCCTCCTTGCATCATCGCCCGTACGTCCTCGGATTCTTCCGCAGATATTTTTATCTAATAATTGCGAATATTTCGAACGCATCCTCATTCCAATCGCAAGTTCTATGCCAATTTGCCCGTAGCCCAATATTTAGGGCTTGCCAAAAATTGTACTACAAACGAACACTCGTTGCGAAGAACAACTATCCTAACCTAAAACACTTCGCTCTGAACATGCTCTGATCAATGTATCTAGTGCCTTATTCTTAAAAATTGTCCCGTAATGAGACATAATCAAGGCGTTGGCTCACACCATGATGTATCCACCACACTACAGACTGGGCACAGGAGGCTTCTTTTTACGTCCACTTTAAGAAGGTCAAGCTTGAGCGCGTTATAGAGCGATAACTTCCCAACCAGCAAATCCCCCTGACCAAGAATGTACTTAAGTACTTGGGTAGCCTGAATCATACCAATTACACCCGGTACCACACCAATAACAGGGATAGGTTTATCAGGTGAGGTTGACATATTAGGGAAGAGGCAATTGTAACACGGAGTTAATCCTGGAATTATAGTCATCATTTGCCCTTCAAAACCAGATACCGCGCCGTAAAAGAAAGGTTTACCAGAGTGTACACACACCTGGTTCATCAGGAAACGGGCCGGGAAATTATCGCTACAATCGACGACCATGTCGTAATCCATTACTGTCTTTTCGGCGTTTTGTTGAGTTAATCTCATCGGATATGCAAGCACTTCTATATCCTGGTTCAAATTCTTGAGGGCTAGCCGAGCAGATTCTGCCTTAGCCCGCCCGAGATCTCCGTTCCGATGTAGAACCTGACGATTCAGGTTGCTCAGATCTATTGCATCACTGTCCACAATTCCGATTTTACCAATACCGGCAGCCGCTAGATAGAAACCGACTGGAGAACCCAATCCTCCAGCCCCTACAAGAAGAACCTTGGCAGCCTTTATTTTTTGTTGTCCTTTTATCCCAACTTCAGGTAAAATTATCTGTCTTTGATATCTTTCGAGTTCTTCCTCGCTTAGTTCAACCCCCATTTTTACCATAACTACCTCCAATTTGTACTTTCTCCTCGCCCATTGCACTAAGGCTTGGTTCATGTACAATTTTCTACAGTTACTCGCACATCAATTCATGACAACACCCTATAAATTAACCACCGGCTGCCGCCGGTATAATAGTCAGTTCATCACCAGCTTGTAAGGTAGTCTTCAGGCCCTGCAAATAGGCTCTGTTTTCGCCGTTAAGAAAAACAAAGAAAAGATCTGATACATTACCATCCAAATCACACAATATATCTTTGAGTCCCGTAAACCTTACGTCTAAGTCCTGTATACATTCGACAATACTGTGAGCCGCACATTCGACCACTTTGTTATCGCCGGTAAGGTGGGCGATTGAGGTTGGCAGTCGCACGATGATATTGTTCACGTTTTATCTCCCCTTTTTTAACTAATTCCCTGCCCCCAAAATTTTTTTATGATGGTTTTAATAGACCCATGTCGATCAATCTTTCGCCGATTTCTCATGCGCCTATAATAAAGGAATCTACAACTGTACTTACGGAAGGAATATCATTAATCGAATCCTTGGACTGCTCCGCTAGTATAATTAAGAAAAATTGGTGTTGAATAACATATCTTCCTGTATTTCCTTCATTCTTCTTATAACACAAGCTTGAAGTTCATCCAATTCTTGGTGTGACATTTGTTGAAGAATGATATTAAGTTCATCAAACTCTAAAAACTCTAACTTTGTAATTCTTCAAGGTTCATAATCCCCCCCCGACTGTTTTTCCTCCCACACGATTTTCAGCAACAATCAAACCTACTGCCTGACCACAATAAGCCATCACGAGGGCTATTGGATTACTCCGGAAAAGATGGCATCTTCATCTTCAAATTGGGCGAAATATCGCTCAGCGTCCTCCCTCACCCACTCTGCATCACTTTCCGTTAACCCTCTTGCTTTAATCCAGCGTTCAAGCAAACGACCTCCAGGGAGCCATGCCTCCATGGTATTTTTTTCGTATTGCCATGCTTTGCTTGTTACTCCTTCTTGCGCAAGGATTTTCCAAACGTCTTCACGCTGCCGCTCATCACAGTAAATGCACATCACGCATTCTCTTAGTAACATCTCCTCAAACTCCTTCTGCACCGCCCGGTCAAACTTGATGCAAGGAATCTGCTCCCGCTCAACATAAGGATCAAGCCTATTAGCGAGTTCCTCTAGTTCTTCCCTTTTCCCTAAGACTAACCATTTGCCCCAATACTGCAAATATTCTTTATTAGTTAATGGTTTATTTTTGTATTTGATATAGTTAATACCGCTGTAGACATATTTCTTGGAAAATACAAATATATAATGGGAGTCTGGCTGATCAACAATCATAATGCACCTCCAATTGCGGCTACAGTTTCGCAGCCAAATCGTTAAGATGTTGGGAAACATCCAGTAGAGAGGAAATCGAAGCTCCAATTTCCTCAATCGAGGCCGCTACTTCTTGAGTATGACCGCTAAATTTAGCTAAATCATCGGCCATGTCACCAATTAAATTGCGAATTTCTAGAAGAATTGTACGGATTTCCTTGGCCGAACCTGCACTGGAAACCGCCATCCTTTGAATTTCATGGGCAACAACACCAAAACCACGTCCGCTTTCCCCTGCCCGAGCTGCTTCAATTGAGGCATTTAGTCCTAAAAGTTTGGTGTTAGTAGCCACTGAATTAATATAGTGAACAACCTTCTCTGTTTCCTCAGCTTTGCGATGAACATTTTGCGAAGATTGGGTTATTGTTTGTCCGGCGTTAGCTAGAATTTGGGCCGAGGCGGCTATGTTTTGAATTACGCTCGAAATTTGTTCCAAAGAAATAGTCAAAGTGCTGGAAGTATCCTTTAATTCTTTACTAATCTGGTTCATTTCCGTTGGAACTGCAACTATCATTCCCCCAATAATCACATCGTCCCTAATAATAGGAAAGACAGCCACAAAATAAGGAACATCCATAATTTGGGATACAACCTCTCCGATAATCGGTTTTCCGGATTGAATTACTTGATATGAACTACTTTCAGGAGCTAATAAGTCACCAGCTTTAACTGGAATCGCAATTTTTGTTCCTTGTATTATAGAAAGATATTTTTCCCGGTCAAATAACCCAGCCGTTCCTTTGCCAAATGCTGTAGCGTGAAGTAGCGGAAGTATTTGTTGAAAATACTCCAACATTATGAATTCCCCTTTCGTTGTTATAAATCCTTATTAACCACCTGCTGTCGCCGGTATAATTGTCAGTTCATCACCATCTTGTAAGGGAGTCTTAACCCCCCGCAAATTAGTTATATTTTCCCAATTAACAAAAATAAAAAATAAATCTGATATATTACCATCCAAATCACACAATACATCTTTAAGTCCCGCAAACCTTACGTCTAAGTCCTGTATACATTCAGCAATACTATAGGCTGAACATTCAACCAGTTTGTTATCGCCGGCAAGGTGGGCGATTGAGGCTGGCAATCGCACGGTGATATTGTTCACTTTTCAGCTCTCCTTTAGTGCGCACGTTGTGCGCTTCATATATATTTCCTAGAAATCATCGCTCCTGCATTGCGATGTAAGACAACCGACTAACTTTATGCGAAAGCCTCTGGGGGACAACAGCATGTCGGTAAAGTCAGGATTAGACTGCAATTGCTGTCGAGTAGCCTGGCGAGTCAGGCCATATATGGTAAAGCCTATGGGCTGAATCCGGGTCTGTGGCTTGAGGCGCTGCCGGAATTAACCCCGGTATCAATGGGTATCCCCAATATAAAAAGGATTGGGTATAAGCAGGCCCATTGACGCACCTGCGGTAAGCAGGGTATAGACCAACCGGATACCTACGTATGGAGACACTATATGGAGCGTCAAACGTGACCTGCCTAAGTGCCGTTCTCGGCATATGGCAGAGAGCCCTAATAGTAGCCTAACGG
>NZ_JUEE01000173.1:0-36021 GCF_000802135.1 Desulfosporosinus sp. BICA1-9 | reverse complement strand
ATGGCTAGGTGAAGCCAATATTGATTGTAAGCCCAAACGATTTCGGCCGAATGGATAGACGTAAAGGGAATATGTTTGGGTCGTTTAATCACCAAAGACTCTTCATTTCGGCCATTCGAAAAGACAATGCAATCGGTCTTTTCCAGGTGACGGAGAGCAATTTTCTTATAGTTAACCGAGAAAAATCGTTTATATCGCCAAGGATATTTCCAATCGAGGTTTCCCTGTACTCGTTGCTCCCGGGTCCGATCGCACGTTTCCTGATGGAGTTCTATCGTCGCTTGGATCGTCTGGGAATGAAGTTTATGCGTTTTTCCATTAAAGAGCTTCTTCATTTGGCTCTCGGAACTCCATACTCGATACGAACTCCAAAGCCACCCATGAATATCCAAGATGTCATTCCAGAGACGAGCGGATTCCTTCCGAAGGCGATCCACGAGAATGCGCTGGTTCGGATTAAGCCTCAATGGGATCTTCGAGACGAGAACATCGTAATTGTTCTCCTTACCTTTTGATTGATCGCTTTCACGTTTGGCTTGTTTAATAACCACTCTATTCACCTCCCTTCAAGTTAGGGATTGATTAGGTTAGATTTTATCATAGAGCCTCGACAAAATTATGTAGGGGAACGTAATTCATCCCCCACTTAAACACTGCGGAGTTTTGAAGTCGGGGTCTTCTTGCTGACTTTGATAAAACAAAATACCTACCCCTATTTGGAGTAAGGTATTAATGAGAGTCTATTAAAAGCTTAAAATGATCTCTGAGTAGTGCCTTTGGAATATTGGCCCACAGTCTATTCCTTAGTTATCGATAGTAGTCTATCATCGATTACCCTTTACAAAGCTGCCGAGGAAGTAGCTTTACTGGCATAGACTACGCTCAATTCAGAATGACAACCGTTTCCTCCCTGCGCTTTAACATCATAGAGCAAACGATCCACACGATCGAAAAACTCGGTCAGTGGCTCTTCCTGATAAATAGCCATTCCCATGCTCAAGGTAACCTCAGCACGATTAGGAAGACGCTCAAATGAATGTTGAATCCTTTTCACGATGTACCGTGCTGCTTCTAAATCGGTTTCTGTCAATACGATGGCAAACTCATCCCCGCCAAAACGATAAACCCCATCGATGGAACGAACAGAACTCTGGAAAACCTGTCCTGCTGAATACAATAAATCATTACCTAAACGGTGTCCCAAGGAATCATTGTAGTTTTTAAACCGATCTAAATCAATCAAAATCAGGGTAAATGGATTGTACTTTCGCTGAGCGCGCTGCGTCTCAAGTCGCATCCGCTCCTGAAAAGCTCTGTAATTACCAATCTTCGTCAGGTCATCAAGAGTAACGACACTCAACAACCTTCGACGTTCATTGGAAAGTTTCTGGATCACCATAAAAAGACCTATTGTAATAATCGTCACAAGCACTGCTCTCAGCCAGAGATACGCTATACCTTGGATCAGAATTAAGATTACTGTAATAATCGCACCTGAAAGCCATGGCCGAATTTTAAACCGCATATCCTTCAGAGAGGAATTATCATACATATGTTTCGCCTCCAAGCAAATCTACAGACACCGTTGGCCTAGTATTAAAGTACGTACTTTATCTTATATCCATTATTTTATTCTGAAGGATATTTGATACTTGTTTCGCTAAAGAATTCCAATTTCCTTCTTAATGAAAGCATTTTTAAGGGTTTATTTAGGTTTATCATTACAATCTTTGTATCTAGTTCACCTGTTAGCCGACTACCGCAAAAGGGGGCTACATTTGTTTTTTATACCACAGTCCTGCGACGATTAAAAGCATAACACCAGCACTACTATTTCTTCAATCTCCTCTGAAATCGTGAAATACATCCATGAACATGCAAAAAGCCAGAGCGTTCAACTTTTTGACGTTCTGGCTTTTAAATATCAACTATACTTCTTGCTTGTGTTATTACAGCACATTTAGGTTATTAATTAACGATTAGAATACTAAAGTTCGCTACCGGAGCGCCGTTCGTCAGATCTCTGGTCCCTGTCTTGGCATAGTTAACCGTGACATAAGCATCAGTACTTACAATTGATGAGCTCAAAGCCAGAGTTACCTTTGTGCCGGATACTGTAACGTTGGTAATTGTCGGGTTCGACGCTACCCCCACTACCTCAAAAGCTTCCGGATCGCCAATCAAGCCAATCAAAGCCTTGTTCATCGTTAAGACAATGTGTCTGCTGTCCGATATCGCCGCGCTGGACACGGTCGCTGCCAAAGGAACAACTACGTTCTGCGCTGTTCCGAAGTAATAGCCGCCTTTCGCCGCTGTGACCGTATAGGTATGACCAGCCGTTAACGTTGCGGAAATCTTATAGGTCGCGCCACTATTCGTTGTCGAGACCGAGCTGATCGTTACGCGGCTGCTGCCATCCATAAGTATGAAATCACTTGCGTTTAAACCATTCAATGCCGGGTTTACTGCCAGGGTAAAGCCTGTAGTCGAAGGTTCACTCACCGTCAACGCTTCTGAGGGTGTTGTCGTTGGTACGACCACGTACTGAGCTGGTCCGAAGGTGTAACCCGTCTTGGTAGCCGTTAAAGTGTAGATTTGACCTGCGCTTAACGATGCCGTAAGGGCATACGCCGCTCCGCCATTTAAAGCGGTCGCACTGGTAAGATTTATCGGAGTTCCCGAACTGTTACGAAGTGAAAAGTCATTTAACGTCATGTTATTGATGGCGGGACTCACTCCTACGATAAATCCCGTAGTCGATGGATTGCTCACAGTCAACGTTTCCGAGGGTATTGTCGTTGGAACGACCACGTACCGAGCAGGTCCAAAGGTGTAACCTGCCTTGGCGGCCGTTAAAGTGTAGATTTGACCTGCATTCAACGATGCCGTTAGGGCATACTCTGCCCCGCCATTTAAAACAGTCGCACTGGTAAGAGTTATCTGGGTTCCCGAGCTGTTACGAAGTGTAAAGTCATTTATTGTCATGTTATTGATGGCAGGACTCACTCCTACGATAAATCCCGTAATTGATGGATTTCTCACCGTCAACGTTTCCGAGGGTGTTGTTGTTTCTCCGTCGTTTTCTAACACATCATTAATTTTATCGATCAGACGTTGCGGAACTGCGCCTTCTCCGCCTAAAACGTTAACTTGGGGATGGACATTTTTATTTCTTAGCATGACCAAATAGTCGTTTAGACTCTTCGGTAAATTATTACTGTTGGGATCTACCAAAAGAATGGGTGCATTATGAGTAGCCGCAAGCGTGCTACCAGAGAGTGCATCAGCGAAATCAAAGCCATTAGCAACATAAATCTGAGTAGGATTTGGATAGAATTTATTTAAGATTAACGCTAAGGTTTCAAAACGATCATAACCACCCAGGCGTTGAATTTTTGAATTGGGCGATAGGGTTTGGATTTGCTTGTATACGCCATTTTGGATAATCCCTTCCCCACCGACGATATAAATATCAGTGGGTTGGTCGCTGATCAAAAACTCCTGAACGGATTGAGGAAGGTTAGAGGGATTACTCAGTAAGATAGGCCAACCTTTGCTGGCAGCCAGCGAAGAGATTCCTAGCGCATCCGGAAAGTCCGTCCCGCTGGCAATAATAACCGGAGTGCCATGGGGAACATTCAACTGATTGACAATCAGAGAATTGGTATCAAAACGATCCTTACCTCCTAAACGATTGACATGGAATCCATTGTCCAGTAACCATTGCTCAGAACTATGGGAAATAATCGCTTTTCCACCGACAATGGTGACTGTACCCCCTGCGACCAAATGATCCTTCACAAAGTTGTAACTAACCATCGAGTCTTTGTGTCCCGGGCTTACTAGGATAATTGGCGCTTTAAGTTGATAAGCTAAAGTACTGGCCGACAAAGCATCTGGGAAGTTATGACCCGATGCCAGAACAATATTTTGGACCTTTTGGCCGTCATAAAGTGCGCTAGCAATTGATGTAGAAGTCTGAAACCGATCATGACCATAAAAACGATGAGCTGCCGATTTTCCAGATTTCCCCGGTTTTGCCAGTGCTACCAAAGAGAATGATAAGAAAAGACTAACAATACAAACGAGTGACAAGAGAACTTTAGTTTTGGATTTCATAAATTTTTCCTCCTCCCCCTTTCGGGTTTCAAAATGTTTACATAATTTAATACGTGAGGTTAATTTAAATTTATGGGGGTATTATACAAAATTACCTAAATATGCATGTACATATTTTTGGATAAGAAATATGTAACAACAACCTTATATTAAATAGTACTCTGCGATTTCACTAAACTTAGACGCTAAAAGAAAAGTCCAAAGATAAACAAAAAAGCCAGACCGTTCATCATGAAACGATCTGACCAATAATTTATAAGGGTCTTAACCACTTCATGCTCTTCCAATTCAGACCATGATCACCGGTTTTTAATTTGTTGGAATCTCCAGCATTTCCTGATAGTTTTTTGTATAAGTCATTCTTTGGACATCCAGTTCCAGCTCATTCCCCGTACCCAAGAAACGCAGAGTTCTAGTATGGATGATGGTACCATCCTTGAGTTTATCATACTTGTCCATATTGGTTTGTTCTAGCGAAACTCTCTGTTCATCAATCATTAAATAAACCCGACTTAAGATAAAGCCTTCTGCACTGCTAATTGTAATATGCGTTTCTCCCTGAGCTGTTTCAATCTTATTTATCTCGACCTTTTGCCCTAGGATATTTAACTCTTGTTTATCGCCATCGTTCGTTCTGATTAACCTAAACTGTTGATTCACATCGTGGTCGGCTCCAAACCTCACCAGCTCCAGTTGGAGTTGCTTTAAATCCGGTGGTAAGGGGTCATAATCACTATGAAAGGTAATCCCTTTCATGTCCGTACTCATGCCACGCCCTTGTTGCGAAACTTCTTTTCCATTCGCAAAGAGTTTTAGCGTGAGGTCTGTGGGTCGAAGTCTCTCTCCATTGAGCTGGTCTTTCACTACTTCAAAAATAGTTTGAATTGAACCATTGATCACCGTTTTTGTAGGGGATGCAAGAATCGAATCAATTTTTATTTGAGTTTTATCAACCTTAATCGTTTCATTGAGAGTCTTTTTTAAGGTGTGCCCCATGGCAGTATTCCTGTTTAAAGTAAAGCTGATTTCGGCCGGTACTTCTCTACCCTGCTTTATTTGCGAAAATTTTAAGGTTAGGTTTTTTTCAAAGGGCTTAGGTGGCTCAAAGCTGGAGATATATTTCATTTCTGTTTTATCTTCATTCATATTTCCTTGGGAATTCTGATGGTGGTATTCTCCCCAAAAAGCTTTTAAGGACATAAAAGGGGATATATCGTCTTCATCCACGTGCCCTGATGGATCTATAATGGTATAAAACAATAAAAGTTGGTTTTCGTCTGCCATTACATAATCCACTGTTAATGAGACCCCATTCTCAAATCTATAACTCTTTCCTACAGGTTGTCCTTTGCCGAGTTCACTTAATTGCTTCAACGAACCATTCATGACCTGATCATACCCTAGGAGTTGTTTACTATAATAAGCAATCACATCATAATTAAATGATAATAGCATAGCAACAACCATAACCACGGCTACGACATATACTCTGAATCTGTTTCCTAGGGTAACTTGTTTTTTCGTGTTTAAGGCATTCCGAAGCCGCTCCTCCAATTCTTCGGGGGCTTCAATTTGGTCAATTTGCAATTTCTTTGCTCTAAGAATGTCTTCTATATTGTTCATTCGTTACTCACTCCCATGCTTTGTTTTAACTTTAGAAGCCCGGTGTGAATTCGCGATTTGACTGTACCTAAGGGGATTTTTAAGATCGCAGCTATAGATTCATAATCCAGATCTAGGTAATACCTTAATTTTAGAACTTCCTGGTATTTTCTATTGAGCTTTTCCCAGTGTTTTTCAAGATATAGCTGTTCATCCTTATTATGAAAAACATCTTCATGAGAGTCTTCTGGAATATCTCTGATTAAGATGACCCTATTTTTTCTTCTTAAGTTATTCTTACAACAATTGACAAGGATTGTCTTGCTCCAGCTATAAAAAGCTTTTTCTTCTTTCAGCCTCTTGATATTTTCATAGACTTTGAGAATCATATCTTCCATGGCATCTAACGCGTCATCTTGGTTCTTCATGAATATATAAGCAAGGCGATAATAATCCTGTTTTTTGAGTCATAATGAGTTCAATAAGTGCCTCTTTATCCCCTATTTTTGCTCGTTTTATCATCTGGATTAACTCATTGTCCAAAGATTTCACCTCACTTCTATACCTATGAGTTTTATCTTATCTAATAAGTTCATTTTTGAGTGAACTATTTTTAAAAATAGACACTGGAATGGTTACTCTAATTTCCAAATAATCAAATCAAAAAGAGCACCCCTTATTTGAGTGCTCACCGTCTGCCCCGAAGTATTCCTAATATCGAGCCACGTTGTTGTACTCCATTTCCTTAACTTCAAAGTGATACCATTCAAAATCTCCCGTTTTTAATTTCCAAGTGATATTCCCTTGAGATGGGACTTTGAAGCCGTCGAATTCCTTATATTTTTTCATCGCGCAAGACCAGGTTTCCATTCGGTACTCCCCATCAAAGTCTCCATAACGCTGGGCAACGAAGCTTAGAATCTCTCCTTTTTCGCTAAACGTATAGACTCCCGAGGCGGTAACCCCCATGTAACTCATGGTTGCTTTAGCTGAGTTTGAGTCAATGCCTTCCCATTGGATATATTCGCTAAGGGCTGCTGTAGGGAACCACATGATCTCCGCGAGATAGCGTAAGAGTGCTCCCTGATCGATTTCTTTGCCGCTCCCATCGGCAACAGTTTTAAGGAATAAAAGTTTAATGAGTATATTTCCACGACCTTCGATATATTTATCCCTTCCCACGATGTGAAGAAGTGGTGCCATTTTAATGTCAACAGCCCATATAAATCCGGGTTCATCAATTCTAAAGTACTGCTCAACTTGGGCATTCATCCAGGGCTGATTCTCTTTCAATCTCAAAGTAACCTCTTGCTTGGTGCGTGCCGAGACGATTTTCTCCTTACCGACGATCTGTGAGTTTTGCATCCAATTTTGAACAGGACTTGGTAATCCGTTTAAGTCGTTCTCACTGACGACTTCGTGCTTATTTCTAACAGCCTCATAGAACGTTTCCACTTCCTTCTTAACACTTTGATTGAAGTGGTAATGAGCCATCATTGAAGCGATCACAACCATCAATACAAGAATGAGGAGTCCGCTTATGATCAGAGGAACAACCTTGGGCATAATTCAATTCAATCCTCCTCTATTTCAAATTAAGGGGTCTGCCTTGCTTCTTGAGTCATCCTTTTAAGTTTCTTCCATCTTGGTTAAATTAGATAACATTTTAACAAGCACTGCTCTTACTTTTGAAAGCTCATCTTTTTCAATGTCTTTAAAAACGGCTTCAATAAAAGCAACCCCCTTCCCTTCAGTTTTCGCCCAAAAAGCATAGCTTTCATCCGTTAAACTAATCTTAGTGGCTCTGGCATCTTTTTTGTCCTTTTCTAATTTAAGTAAACCCTTTTGCTCTAGTTTTAACGCAACTTGTTTAACATTTTGATGAGAACTTCCCATTTCTTTGGCAACCTCTTTAATAGTGGGTGGTTCGTCAAAAAGACTATCGATTACCACTGATAGCAACCACTGTTTAGTTGTAATATCATGATTGTTTAGTTCTCTTTCAAGTAAAGTATCCATTCTATTGGCAACCACGAAGATAGAACCAAAAATATATTGACCATCTTCCATCTTATCAAGCTTGCTCAACTATAATCCCTCCACAACAAAATAATAGGTAATACATTACCTATATTAGATAATATATTACCTTATTTCTAAAATGTCAATTCTTTTACCAAATTAATTTTTGTATAAATAGGGCGCTCATCCATCGAAGTTGCTTTGGTACGGTCCTTTTGGCTTTCTTGGAAAGGTTTAACATATTCTTTACACAAAGTTCATGAAAGGGTAACAAATATGGTTTATACTAACTATAGAAGGATAACACTCGCTAGTTTAGCGGTTGACATAAACGGTAAGTCAATTTCTTCTTCTTTTTTCTCCTTCTTTACTCCCCCCTCCTAGCGAGGGGGCTTTTTTATGTCTATATACTAAAACGGAAGCATATAGGCATTGGCAATTATAGTTACAGCTTCTTCGCCAGTGAGTTCAATCCTTCTAATTGGGCAGTCAATTCTTCCATTGCGGCGGCAATCTCCTGGATTGCTGCCGATTGGTCCTCACTAACACTACTTGTTTCGACTGTTTGCCTATTAATCGACTCAATCGACAAAGTAATTTCTTTTAAGATTCCAGTAGCTTGCTTGGCTGAGGTATTGCTTTGTTCAGAAAGACGGCGAATTTCTTCTGCAACCACAGTAAAGCCTCTCCCCTGTTCACCGGCCCTAGCCGCCTCTATAGCTGCATTTAAACCAAGTAGCTTGGTCTGATCAGCTACACGTTTGATCATCTGAATAATTCCGTCAGTTTCACCGATGTTTTCTTTCGTCCTCTGTGTGTTCTGCGAAAGCGTTTCCCCCACCTTAGAAAGCTGTTGTGCACTAAATGCTATATCTTGAATACTCTGATTTACCTGTTCGAAAGCAACTGAAAACTGCTGTATTATTTGATTGAGTACAGACTCGTTCTCATGACTAAACACCACTGCAATAGCGCCAATGGCATTGTCATCCTCATCATACACTGGTTCAGCCATTGCTTTAAAAGGCACGCCAAAGACTTCTTTTGGTACTAGCTGGATTACTTTTCTTTTTTCTTTCATGGCCCTATAAACAGTGCTTCCTTCTTTTACTGGATCACCGATCTTAATATTTAACGGAATTTTATTATCATCATTGCGAACCACAGCTATATAGTTAGCAGTGTTCACAACCCCTAAGGCAACCGGCATGGAATATAACAGAGCTAAAATCGGCAACAATTCAGCAATTTGCTCCAGTGCCTTTTGACCGATAATCCTTGTCATAATGCGCTCTCCTTCCATAAGATGGTGCCCATCATAGTTCCATAGAACCAACAGTAGTAGGAACAATTAGCTTAGCTTCAGTCTTAGATTGGATTTCCTCAACAGTGACACCCGAAGCTAATTCTTTTAAGACGATGCCATCTTTTGTTACTTTCATAACACCCAGTTCGGTGACTATATAATCTACCTCATTAGCGGCGGTGAGTGGCAGTGTACATTTTTTCAGAATTTTGGGGGCACCTTTTTTAGTGGTGTGCTCCATAGCAATGATTACTTTCCGGGCTCCGGCTGCTAGATCCATAGCCCCACCCATCCCTGGTACCATTTTGCCTGGAACCATCCAGTTAGCCAGGTTTCCTTTTTCATCAACTTCCAAGGCACCTAGAACCGTAGCGGCCAAGTGACCCCCTCTAATAAGTGCAAAGGACGTAGCACTGTCAAAACATACACCACCTGGGAGAATCGTTACAGGGGCTGCACCGGCGTTAACCACGTCTTTGTCTTCCTGACCTTGCGAGGGAGTAGGACCTAGCCCGATAAAACCATTCTCAGACTGAAGCATAATGTTGCTCCCGGCAGGTATATAGTTTGCTACAGCCGTAGGCATCCCGATTCCCAAGTTTACTAAGTCGCCTTCGTTAAAGAAACGGGCTACTCTTTTGGCAATTATTTCACGCGGATTAGACATTTTCTTATTCCTCCTTAACCCTTTACTATCATGTCTACGACTGCACCAGGTGTGATAATCTCATCAGGATCAAGCATCCCTAATTCGACTATCTCTTCCGCTTCGACAATCACGAAATCCGCAGCCATTGCCATAACCGGGTTAAAGTTTCTGGAAGTACGACGATAGACGAGGTTGCCATATTTGTCCGCTTTCCAGGCTTTTATTAGAGCGATATCGGCTTTTATAGGCAGCTCCAAGATGTAGGTTCTTCCTCCTTTAGTTATTTTATCTTTGCCTTCTTCGACAATAGTTCCTAAACCAGTAGAAGTAAGAAAGCCCCCTAGCCCAGCACCTGCAGAACGTATTCTTTCCGCTAGAGTGCCTTGAGGAACCAGCTCCACTTCCATCTCCTTGGCATGCATTTGTCTTCCTGTTTCAGGGTTAGTACCGATATGAGAGACAATGACTTTGCTAGTCTGCTTATTTACTACCAGCTTACCAACGCCTTTACCTGGAAAAGCTGTATCATTGGCTATTACCGTAAGATTCTTAACACCCTTCTCAACTAAGCCGTCCACCAGGCTCTCTGGAGTTCCTGTACCTAGAAATCCGCCAATCATCACGCATTGGTTGTCGGTAAATCTAGCTAGAGCCTCTTCCCTCTCAGCTATTTTACTCATATTTTTTTCCTCCTTTGGTTTATGACCATGTTTACCATATTTCATGTGTGAAAGCTGCATCTTATTATCCCTTTAACGGATGTCAGGAGGAGCAATAGGCTTTTTTTATAGACTTATTTTGGAATTATACTACTCCCGGTATTTGTTTGATAGGGAACCTCCTGTAAAGAACTATTGGAAGCAAAGGATAGCTAAAATGCTATCCTTTGCCTGCATTTACAATTATTTGGACAAAGCCAGTAATTCCCTGGCTTCAGCAGGTGCAGCAGGTTGAAGGTCTAACTCAGTCATGATCCTGACCATCTTCGCCACTAATTCACCATTGTTCTTAGCCAAGACTCCTTTACCTAGATATAAATTGTCTTCCATACCTACTCTAACGTGTCCGCCTAGGATAAGAGCCATTGTAGTAGCAGGGAATTCAGCCTTGCCCGCTCCGATTACAGACCAGTTATACTTGCCAGTACCAAAGAGTCGTTCCGCTGTAGTATGCAGGTTCATGATGTCATAAGGAGTCGAACCGATACCACCTAAGATACCAGTTACATACTGCATAGTAATGGGAGGTTTGACGAACCCTTTCTGGAGTAGATAAGCAATGCTGTACAGGTGACCCACGTCATAGACTTCCAGTTCAGGTTTGGTTCCGTTTTCATCCATGATTTTAGTCATGGTTTCCATGGCGGTAAAGGTGTTTTCAAAAATAAAGCTCTTCGTCATATTAAGCATGGCAGGCTCCCAAGGGAACTTGAAATCTTTAATCTT
The DNA here is from genome assembly GCF_000802135.1 of Desulfosporosinus sp. BICA1-9. NCBI lineage: Bacteria > Bacillati > Bacillota > Clostridia > Eubacteriales > Desulfitobacteriaceae > Desulfosporosinus > Desulfosporosinus sp. BICA1-9. Next base: position 24,878 of record NZ_JUEE01000173.1, on the reverse strand, counting down.
GTCTGCGACAGGGAACAAGCCCCAGTTGATAGAACCAGCATTCATAGAAGCCAATTCAGGCTTGAATTCGGGAACGACAGCTACTCGTTGCTCTACGGTCATACCTGCACCACCACCAGTGGTAAGACAGATGACGACTTCTTTATTCTTGGCCCGGATTTTGCCTACAATCTCACGATACAGTTCCAGATCAGCAGAAGGCTGCCCTGTTTCTGGATTACGGGCATGGATATGGACTATGGCTGCCCCGGCATTAGCAGCATCAAGAGCGTTTTGAGCTATTTGGTCCGGGGTGATAGGCAGATAAGGTGACTGGCTGGGTACATGAATAGACCCGGTAATTGCACAGCAGATGATTCGTTTCGTGGATGATACGGCCATTTTATGTTCCTCCTCGTTATTTAAGGTTAATTTTTGATCTAAGCTTCTGGAATTTCAGGTAGTTCAAACATATCAAGGTTCTCAATCTTATAAGTGTACTTCCCTGCTTCGATGCCCTTAACTATTTCTACGACTTTATCACTAATGGGAGTAGCAATACCCAGCTTCTTACCCCAATCGGAAATAACCCCATCGATAGCGTCGATTTCTGTCTTTAAACCTTTCTCTAAGTCCTGGAGCATACTGGCCTTTAACAGACGATGTGGTGAAAAGACAGCCTTATAGTAAGGGTATTTCGCGTCCCGTTCTTGCTTGTTCTGGAAGGCCAAAACACTCAGGTCATGTCCCTGGAGAGGTTCCAGTTTAATGCCTCTGGCCTTAACGATTTCAAGGGTCTCGTTGCCTATGTGAACTGCACAGGCTAGAGCCTTTTCATTATCTAAGATGTCACCGTAGGTACAGCCCAAGGCTGCAGACATACCACTCATGGTGGCATTCACAATTAATTTAGTCCAACGAATTCCAGCCAGATTTGGCACAATAATGGTCTCTGCAGAAAGGTTTAACAGTTCGGCCACCTTTTTTGTCCGTTCCCTGATGCTGCCATCCAGTTCACCAACATCATAGCTCATCTTGTTGGGGTCGGATGTAAGCATAGAGACCCCGGGACCCACAAACGTTGCCCCCCAGCCCACAGTCCCGCTTAAGGTGCGCTCTTTACCGATAATTTCCGCTACGGCATCCTCAGGAACACCATTTTGCAGGGTACATACGACACTGTCGGGACCCAGATGAGGCAGTAATTGTTTTAAGGCAACCTCGTTATACGTTTGCTTAACCAGATATAGAACCACATCATAAATCCCTGTCATCTCATCAGGCGTGATGGCTTTGACAGGAATAGTAAGCTCCATTGTTCCTGTAATAGTAGCCCCTTTTTCATTTAAAGCTTTAACATGTTCTTTGTTGGCATCAATTAGGATAACGTCTCCGCCATTCTTGGTGATGAGAGCCCCTGCTATAGTCCCCAGGGACCCTGCACCCATAATTGCTGTGCGCATAATATCTCCTCCTTGTTTGTTTTTTTATGACCTGTACTCATGTGAGCCTTGGCCCACATGAGTACCTGGTTTCATTGCTGTCAATGTTGCTCGTCAGCGCCCAAAGAATTTTAGTAAAAGAATATTCCGATAGCGATGGCCAAAGCTGTTGCCAGCAGAGGTATAATTACAGTCACTACACCGAGATCTTTATAGGCTTCTTTATGGGTTAAACCCATAACCATCAACAAGGTAATAACCGCTCCGGAATGGGGCAGGGAGTCTAGACCACCGGAAGCTATCGAGGCAACCCTGTGTAACGCTTCGGGGCTTATCCCAGTTTGTAGGAATGCTGGACCCATGGTTTTCATAAAGATGGTCAAGCCACCACTGGCAGAACCAGTAATACCCGCTATCACGTTAACGGCAATGGCTTCGGAAACCAAAGGATTGAATTTCATGCCCAGGGCAAATTTGATAAACGCTTGGAAAGCTGGAACGTTCTGGACTACAAAACCAAAGCCAACAATAGCTGCAGTATTGATCAGGGCCATAACACTATTTGAGCAACCATCATTAAGTGCCTTAAGAGGATTTTCAAAACGCTTCCAGTTCAGCACATAGGTCAGAATGATACCAACTGCTAGAGCGATGCTAACCCCATAGAGAGCATCCATCTTCCCTTTCAGGAGGAAGATCACCCCAATAACAACGAGTAAAGGTAAAAAAGCTACTTTCCAATCAGGCAGTTTACTGGCATCGGTCAAGGATAATTTATCCATATTGTCACGAGGACCTGGGACAAAATGTTCGCCATTAGCCTTAGCTTTTTTAGCCCGACTTTGCACATACCAGACACCTGCCCCGAAGAGGAACAGGGAACAGATAATACCCATCAAAGGAGCTGCCGTTGCTGTTGTTCCCAATACTTGAGCAGGGATGAGGTTCTGAATGGAAGGGGATCCTGGCATAGCTGTCATGGTAAAGGTTCCCGCTCCAATACCAACAGTCGCTACGATAAGTCTCTTTGGTAAATCAGCTGCCTTAAAGAGGATCAAAGCCAGAGGATAGACCGTAAAAATAACGATGAACAGGTTAACTCCACCGTAAGTAAGGATGGAGGTAGCCAAAGCTACTACTAGAATAGCTCTGGATTCACCAAACCTGTCCATTAACTTGTAGGAAATAGAGTTAGCACTTCCGCTTTCACCCATAACTTGACCAAATAATGCGCCCAGAACAAAGATTAAGAAATAGGTACCAGCAAAATACTTAAATCCGTTGACATAATCCACTGAGAGGGATTTCCAAATGTCGCCATGGTTGGTCAAAATAACGATTAGAGCACAAAGAAGAGAAGCAGGAATGATACCCCAGCCTTTATAGGCCATAAAAATAATAACTGCGATGGCAATAAGCACACCCATAACACCTAACATTACGTATCCTCCTCTAAAATCGTTGTTTTTGTCATTTCGTTCTGGTTACAGACTTGATGTACTGGCAGAAATGGGTTCTTTACTAGTGTTTTTTTCGATTCCACCTTTCTCTAAGCTTTGTTCACTAACACCTCCTTTTGTTTTCTTGTTTACATTTCTATCGCAATAACCGTGCCAAAAAAAAGACGTATGATTAAACGTCTAATCATGCGTCTTCTGGGTCTTTTAACAAACTATCTTAATCAAAAAAACTGTCTGATTACCCAACAGTTGTCCGGATTACCCGACAGTTTCTTAGCAAAATGATACTTCACAACTCAACTTTCGGTCGCGACCGAAAGTTGAGTTATGAAGTTTTCTTTATCCTATATTTCTTCCACATTCTGAACCAGGTGCCAATCATCAATAATCAGGATCCCTTTTTCCCCTTGTCCCAGCTTCTCAATACCACTCATCAAGACCTCAAAAGATCTTTTCCACTGGAATTTCTTGTTAATCTGAATAGTTTCGAAATACCAGTTGAATAATAGACAAATGCAGCCATCTAGTAAATGGCTGCAAGTCATTTCTTATATTGTTACTACTTCACCATACCTAGGGACTATCAATTCTATTTCAGGGAAACATTCTTTAAATTTTTTACTGAATTCTTTAGTATCTACCGTAGAAGAGACAGGTGGAAAAGAATCATCAAAATGGTGGAGGAGAACTGTCTTTGGCTCTAATAACTTAATATACGGCATTGTATAATCGTTCAGATCAGATCTACCCTGTAAAGGAATTAATAGCATATCCATATTCTTAGGGTACACTTGATCTTCAGGTAAGTTCAAGCTCCCTAAATGCACGACATGCTTGTCTTTAGTTTTGATCTGATAAAGTAGGGTTTGCCCACCCTCTTGGAATTTGGATGATACCTTTAACATTTTTCTAAAGTTTGCATGATAAACTAGCATACGGTAATTACAAATGGTTTTGAAAAGCATCCACTTATCAAACACTATATGTCTGCCTTTAATGACATTGATTGTAAATGGGCCAGTCTCTATACTATCACCTGGGTTTAGTATTACAATGCGGTCAGACTCTACCCCGTCCTGCTGCAATGTATTAGCAACTATCTCCGAGCAATATACAGTGGCTTGACCTTTAGCTAATATCTTTGGAACATCGATCAAATGGTCAAAGTGGCCGTGTGTAATAAAGATGTGCTTTACCTCCGCATATTCAGCAAGAGACGGCTGATATAATTTTTTGTTCAATGGAAAAAACGGATCAAAAAGGAGCTTGTCTTCTCCTTCTTGGTACATGACTGAAGCTGTCCCAAACCATTTTAGTTCCACTGTCTTATCTCCTTCCCTTCTTCATAATCCATAGCTTATCAATTAATTGGATAAAAGCACCTAAGATTCCATTAGCCAAAGAACTTAAATAGGTCCACTATTTCATTTGTATTGTTACTTCCGGGTACCTAGTGAGCTCTTGGTCGACCAAAGGTTCCTCATTACCTTTTAGGTGTTTGTTAAAAAAGGCGAGGACATAATCATTTACAATTTGGACCTGACGCTCTCCATTAATACTTCCTAATACCTCAGGAATATTCAACTTTTTTAAAGCTGGAAAAAACACGGTTAAATCGGTAAAGTCGAAATGCTTAGAATCTTTAATATCTACGATCATATAACCGGTTTGTTCAGGATGAAATCCCGCACCTATATTTTTTCGTATTGCGATATTGGTTAAGATCATAAATGGTGTAGAAATTTTATTGAAAATTACATCACCATAGGGATATCCATCCAAATTAACAAAAGCTTTGAATCTATTATCTGTTATACAAACTTGGCCTGCTGTCGCTCCCCCAAGAGAGTGACCGAATATGCCCAATTTCGCCAAATCCAGCCTTCCCTTAAAGATGTTGTCGATTTCACCTTTCTCCATTTTTTCAACCTGATCTGTCACAAAAATGGTGTCATCGCTCCACCTTTGCACATTTTTTCTGAAAACAGCCGCATTTCTCACCATATATTCGATAAAATCATTACTATTTTGATCACCATCAAATTCTTTGAATAGTTTATTTACCTCTTGTCTTGAAGTTTTAATTTGCTCCGCTTGAAAAGGTATGATACTTCCATCAGGATAAATGCTGGCACAAGTTTCATAAGTATGGGCAAGACTAAACACTATATATCCACGGCTGGCAAGTTCTTCCATGAGAATTGTGTTTTGACCCACGAAAGAAGAGTAGCCATGTGAAAAAAACAGTACCGGAAATTTTCTTTCAGCGGAAGAAAGAGGAGCATTTAAATAGCCGTGGGTTTTTATGCGATCAAAGACTTTAAATATGTTGGGAAGATTCAATGCCTTAGCAAGATATTTGCTCACCCTTTTATCAGGTACATAGTAAAGCGCCTTATTACCTTCATCAATACCTTCCGCCGGATACCACACCTGCACAGCCAGCTCTCTGTCCGCGTCTTTATCAGTGAGGAGGCCTTTTCTCGACTTGTCTGTGAAACTTAAGTGTGTAGTGCCCACCGGATACATACCACCCGGCTTAGGCAACTCCTTTATAAGGCGAGGAAAGGCTGCTAATGTATAAAGGGTAACCATTATTTGAACCATATTCGCAGATTTAGTCTGAGACATCTTTGCATATTTAGTAATTGTCATCACTACACCACTCTCTCCACGAGTTTTTGTTTGCTTTATCACTACCAGACATTTCTAATAATGCTTAAATTCGCATGTCATAAGGGCAAATCCATTGATATAGATCTATTTTCTGGCATATATGGGCATAAGCACACTTCATCAGAATAAATTTACCAGATAGCCAGTTGTACATCAATAGATCTGTTCCCTTGACATGCCGCCCCTTGGTTAACCGAAGAGCTCGGTGCGGATCTCCAGTAGATATTGCGTGAAGTCGGGCAGGTTATCGAGCTGCGCCATGTGTCCGGCATCCCTCAATGTGTACCAGCGCTTCTTTGGCGCTTCGACGCGGTCAAAATACTCTCGTGCCAGAGAATAGGGCGTCTGCCAGTCGCTATCGCCGTTGATCTGATAATAGGGGACGGCGAACTCCGTGCCGAGCTCGTCTAGCCTCCACTTGTTATATACAGGGCTTTTGCAGAAATCCAAGTACAGCTTGACGGTGTTCTTTTTACTGAATCTATGCTGCAGCACCTCACACACCGTGGTTTCCGGCGAGGTAAGCTTGATCCATAGAAACAAAAGTATGATCTTTGTAAGGTTGCGGAACTTGAACGAGCTAAAGCCGTATTTCGTGAGTGCGTAGATATAGATCTTCTGAAACTCCTCGCTGGGCTGTGCTCGAAGCAAAGCCGACGAGCTGCAGCCGTTCTCTGAGAAAGAGAAGGAAATTCTAGAAAATAGGAAAGAAGAAGATTTTTTTGACAAAATTCACATTGATTACTTATTATTTTTTAACCATTCAATAGCAGTATTAGCATAAAGAGCTGATCCGATTGATAATGAATCTTCATTGAAAGTTATTTTTGGATGATGTTGTGGAAATGGGTGTCCTTCCTCTGGAGAACCGGCTGCTATTGATAGCATTACACCGGGTACTCTCTCACTTACAAAGGCAAAGTCCTCTGAACCCGAAATTTTTGAACTGCCCATTATTTTATTAATGTCAACTAAGCATGCTTTACCAAAAAGATTTATTGTATACTCTATAATTTGATCACGAAAATTTTGATCTATAGTAACACTTGGACAGCCTTTTTCAAATTCAACTGTTGCACTGGCTCTAAATGTAGATGCTACGCCTATAGCAATTTGCTGCAAACGTGATTTTACAAATTCTCTGGATTCTTCACCGAAAGTTCTAATTGATCCAGTTAAGAAAGCTGTATCAGGAATAACATTTGATGTACTACCCCCGTGCATCTGTCCTATTGTGAGCGCCACATTATCGCTAGGAGCAATTTCTCTAGAGTTGATTTCTTGCAGAGCCAAATGAATGTGTGACAAGACATTTAATGGATCAATTGTAGTATTTGGCATCGCGCCATGCCCGCCTTTACCCTGGATAGTAATTTTGAACCAATCGGCAGCTGCGGATAAGACACCGCCTTGAGGTATGATTATTGAACCAGTCGGAACAGGGATTCCAGAAAGAACATGAATCATTATAGCAACGTCTACTTTTGGATTATCAAGCACACCTGCATCAACCATGGCTTTAGCACCAACCATAGTTTCTTCTCCAGGTTGAAACATGAGTTTTACTTGCCCTTCAAGTTCGCTTTCATGATCTTTTAACAATCGTGCTGCTCCAAGAAGCATTGCTGTATGCATATCGTGTCCACAGGCATGCATAAATTGAGATTTTGATTTAAATTGAAGTTCATTTTCTTCTACTATTGGGAGTGCATCCATATCTGCTCTTAACAAAATTGTTTTTCCGGTTTTCTCACCAGCTATTGCGACAATGCCAGATTTTGAAATTTCTTTTGGATCATATCCCATTTCTGTTAATCTGGCCATTACATATGCGGTTGTAATTGGTAGATCATTATGAATTTCAGCGTTTTCATGTATATATCTGCGGTGTGTGACAATAGTTTCTTGAAGCGCTCTGGCTTCTTCTGATAAATTTATCAAAGTCTATGCAGGTTTACATCGTAATTATTAATTTTTTCTTTTAAATTATTCATTTTAAACCTCCAAATCAAAATAGATTATTTACGAGCACCGCAGAAGACATACCAATAACCATACTTACAGGAAAAGAAAACTCGCTTATTACACTTTTCCCTGTTTTTTTAGCAAGGTAATCGAATATGATAATACTTACACCAGCAATAAAGGCAGTCACAATACCTAGAGGATTTTTAAAATGGTCAAGCCACCACTGGCAGAACCGGTTTTGTTCACTAACACCTCCTTTTGTATGCTTGTTTACAAATCTATCGCAATAACCGTGCCAAAAAAGAAGAAGCATGATTAAGTGTCTAATCATGCTTCTTCTGGGTTTTTAACAAATTATCCCATCAAGAAAACTGTCTGATTACCCAACAGTTGTCCGGATTACCCGACAGTCTATTGGCAGAGTGAACTCGTTCAACTAAAGTTGAACATCGGGATACCACTCCCACTTTGTAGAAGTGGGAGTCTCACGATTGGATGAAACTATGAAGATTTACATCGTCCTGATATCATATTTCTTTATTTTTTCGTAAAGTACACTCCTATTTATTTTTAATAACTTAGCGGCCATGCTTACATTGGCATTGGTCTGGGCCAGCACACGAATTATGGTTTCTTTTTCAGCTTTGAACCTTACAGTTTCAAGACAAATCTCATTCTCATTTCGACTTCTCTCCTTCTCCTTACGCAATAAGAAGTGTTCAAAAAGTTCAAGTGTAAGTTTGCCCTGCAAGGCTAGATTAGCTGCTCTTTCTATGGTGTTTTCCATTTCCCGGATATTGCCTGGCCAATAATAAGTCTGGAATAGTTCAATTACTTTATCGTCAATCCCAGTAATATTCAAGCCAAGTTCTTTGTTAATTTTGGAGATGAAATGTTCAACCAAAAAGGGGATATCATCAACCCGCGTCCGTAAGGGAGGAACCTCGATGCTCATAACGTTAATACGATAATAGAGATCCTCCCGGAAACTATCCTGATGAACCATATCGAGAAGATTTCGATTCGTGGTAAATATCAATCTAACATCAATATCAATAGGTTTATTACCCCCGACTCTTTCTATCTCTTTTTCCTGAATGACTCTCAGAAGCTTGGATTGAAAATACAGGGGCATCTGATTAATCTCATCAAGCAGTAATGTACCACAATTAGCTAGTTCAAATTTACCAATTTTCCCACCCTTTTTGGCTCCGGTAAAGGCTCCTTCCTCGTAGCCAAATAATTCAGATTCAAGTAAATCATTAGGAATAGCAGCACAATTGAGCCTACCAAACGAATGATGGCTCCGCGTACTGAGCTGGTGTATAGCATGGGCAACCAGTTCTTTGCCAGTGCCTGTCTCTCCGGTTATCAGGACAGTCGACTTGGTCTGGGCTACTTTTTTTATTAATTCCTTCATCTTGATAAGGTTAGGAGAGTTGCCAATAATTTGATCCAGTGAGTATTTTGCCCCTCTTAATTTGTTCAATTCACTCTTATATTGATTTAATTCCTGGCTTAAATGGCCGATTTTCTGAATTGTAGCAACAGTACTCATTTCATCTAGCATTGAGAGAGAACCAAATGCTGCTACTCCAATTATCTTACCATTTTTTCTGACCGGTATCCTGTTAACCAGTACCGACTCACCATTCTTAAGCTTAAATAAGGAACCCATTTCTTCCCGTCCTGTCCTAGCTACAATATGCATCCGTGTACCAGGGATTACATCTATAACATCTTTTCCGATGACTTCATGACGATCTACCTGCAAGATATCCGCATATCTGTCATTTAAAAAGATAATCTTGCCGTCTAAATCTGTTACCACGAAACCCTGCATAGACTCTAAAACACAATTAATAATGTCCTTGTTCTCTTCACGGATATCTGGCATTAACTGTTCACTCCTTTTAGAGTCTTTGGTATAAATTTTAACATACTATTCTGAATTTTACACTGCTGCTAACAGAACTGAAAATACTTAATTTGCGACAAATGCAAAGTATAATTCGTGCTTAATGATACACCTGTCATCCAAAGATTCACTATGATCAGTACCCCCACGATAAATCGCACCATTAAATCTACAGACCCCTCCTCCGTTCCCAAACGAAGCTCCGTTAACCTCCGCACAGTCCAAGATGGTTGGTCATGAACAAATGACTATAGTTAAACAAGGTGCTCCTCGTCAACACGCGAAACACCTTGTTCATATGTATTGGCGGCAAGAGTGAGTTAAACCTTAACCGTCTTCTTCATCACAAACCCCGGCAACGACTCCTTCATCTTCCAAACAATACTGATCGTCGCCGAGCCATAATGACTTTGAAAATCAGCACATCCGATACAGGTAAAGGGCGAGGCAAAGGTTGCCTCCTTCTTATACTCTCTCACAAAAAACAACCCATTACCACCACTTGATGACAATCTCCTCTATTTCCGATCCAAATGTGTCACAGAACAACTCTATTGGAAAATGCATTACGCAATAAATTGTCCTGTTGGTCATTATTTTGGCAACTGCAAGGGATCTGCCCTATTGGAATGTGCCCTGCCGAAGGGAATACTGTGAAAGTACTTCCCTGCCTAGTCAATTACTTTTTACTAGCTTTCTTATGTTTTGATTTTTTAGTTGGTTTCTTTTTCTTAGAATGTACAACAACCTTATTTAATCTGACAGACCGTTTTTTAGTAAGCAATTTTTCGTTCCATTTACCCATATACATTTCAGCTAACGGATATAGGCTTGTGATATCCTCAGTATCCAGATCTAAAACAATCTCACTAATTTCTGATATCTGGCTTGAATTAAAAGCTCCCCCACTATAGGCTTCGATCTCTTCCCTTAATGGCAACCATTCTGCTAATTGCTCATTATTCTCAATCTCCTCTATTAACATGATCAGTGTTTCCGCAAGCATGTCCCGCATATCCGCGGGATCAAGATAGGGATAAGTATGTGCTGTCATCAAGGTTAACCGTAAATGAACAATGCCTGCCTCTCTATCCCCATTGTCCAATAAAATATGCCCTAACGAATAATGCGATTCCATTTGCTTCGAATCATGCCGAATAGCCTGCTCATAAGCTACTGCTGCCAAGTCCGATCGTCCAGCCCTGAAATATGAGTTTCCTAACCTATTCCAAATCAAGGCATTGATGGGGTTCTGACTTAACTTATTTAAATAGTGCTCTTCATAATCCGTCAACCAAGTGTAATAGTATCCATCTTCTGAAACCATTTTGCCATAAATAACTTTGCTCTGATTCAAAGCTTCTAGTTTAAAGGATGCTGCAAGGAAACTGGACATTATTTCTACTTTGAGCTCACGTAGAGTGTGGCTGGGTATTTTCCACGGACCTCCTGAGTTACAATGATTACAACGAAAATATCCTCCGAATTGCATATCTAAAGGATCAGAAAACTCTTTTTCACCTGTATCTTGTGTTGAGTTCAGCTTTTTCTTAGATCGATCCTTAATATCATAAGCTATCCTGCCAACATCGTAATAATCAATGTGACCACATTGGGTGCATTTTAATTTGTATTTGCATTCTTGATCGTTAAGATCTTCTGAATAATCCTCTGACGTTAGCATATATTTAGCGATTCCTTGGGCATACTTCCCTGGTAGTAATTCTATTCCAGGATTAGATTCTACCTCGGAAAACTCCTTACCAGTGATAATGCTAATCAATTTTGGATTAATTCCTAATTTTTGTTGAGTTGTCACAGTATCTTTCCCTTCTCACTTACTTTTGTTCATTCACCTTACTTGATTCTGTATCGTTTAGTTCCCCTGCCAACATACACATGTAGATTTGCTCATAATTATTACAAAAGTTGAATACTATGCAGAACACAAGGGGACGTTTTTCATGTGTCACTATGCCCTTTTGACGATGTTAAAGCTCACGCCGGTTAAACGTGATATTTGCCTGATGCTCAATCCCTAGATAAGTTTGAGCTGACGAACTAAGTCGTTCCGATCTGCCTTGGTCATTTCCATCAGTGTCCCCTTTGGCATTTTGCAGTACTTTTTTATAAGCTGAAGCGCCTTGGTATCGCTCAAAGCTTTTACTTCAATGTCTTCCAGGCAGATATCATCAGTTGCTGCTGTGATGTACTCCAAAGGGCAATTATGGCCTGGTCCTTTTGTTCGGAAATCAGGCAATATCCCAGGACTGCTATTGAACTATCCTCGGTAATTCGTGTCAGAGTTTCCAAATATCGCTGACGATCCTCATCATCATGAAAGAGTACTCCACGGTTAATCTCGCTCCATCAAATGCTAGATACCAGTTTTGCATACTTGTCTGGCATGACGCGGCATGATTTCCCTCCTTTTCATTTACCCTGATTATACCATTTTGAGAAAAGAGTTCTTACTAATTTTAAAATTTTTGGTTAAAATATTTGTAGGAGGTGTTAATTCATGGAAGTATGTGCAAAAGATAAATCAGATGCTCTTCATGCATTGGTCCTTTTCTGGTAGTCTGTAGGGTGATGTAAATTTCGTCTCCTCTTTGTACTCCCTGACAAAGAACAACACATTCCCTCCACTGGTTAATTGGTTGATATCCCTCTGCCCGGTTATAGATTCCTCCGTCGTTCGGCTCTGGGACTGCCAGTGAAACAACTCCTCATTAATAGATTAGCGCGAACAGGGAGTTCCAGAAGATATTCTGTACCATTGACTACAAGCTTCTGCTTGCCTTCCTCCACAATCGTTCCAATCCCAGTTGGAGTCAAAATTCCCTAAACCCGCGCCTGCTGCCCGAATCTGCTCGACTAACGTTCCTTGGGGTACCAACTTTACTTCAAGCTCATCGGCTGACATTTGCCTTCCGGTTTCTTTGTTCGTGCCTATGTGGGTTGCAATGAGCTTACTAACGCCATTCTCAATCTTGCTGATAGCTTCTTCAAGACGTATTACTTTTGTCTTTTTGTCAATTTCAACCTTCCTTAGAGTGAAATGGGGGAACTATGGTAACTTAATCACATTCCCCCATCCTTGTCTATATGTATTTGATGCAATTACTATGCCAACAAAATATGGATTTATCTATACGGTACGATAATCATCCTGGATTTCTAGACAAATGCCAGTATATATCGAAGATGAGCATCATGTATTCGTTCAGGCGGCTTTAAACCCGGGCTAGAGTTAGAAAGTCAAAACGAATGGCTGAAACCTCGATCACACCCCTTACAAACGTTTGGCTTTTTTCTCTTTGACAAGAACATATGTTTCGTATTATAGTATTTAATAGTTGCGAAGTTAGGGGTGTTGAACATTGATATTTATGATAAATTGACGATCTTGTCAGACTCAGCTAAATATGATGTGGCCTGCACCTCCAGCGGTGTAAATCGAAGTGGCAAGCAAGGGACTATAGGTAGCGCTGCAAAAGCTGGGATATGTCATAGCTTTTCGGCAGATGGGCGTTGCATATCTTTACTAAAAGTGCTCATGACTAATATCTGCGTCTTTGATTGCAAATACTGTGTCAATCGTGTATCAAACGATATCGTAAGAGTGGGGTTTACGCCTGTAGAACTTGCAGAACTTACGATCAACTTCTATCGACGTAACTACATAGAGGGTTTATTCCTTAGTTCTGGGGTGATTAAAAATCCAAACAATACTATTGAGCAAATGATTAAGGCTCTTGAGTTATTGCGTAACGCATACCACTTTGGCGGTTACATTCATGTCAAGGCCATACCTGGAGCAGATAGTGAGCTCATTACTCGCTTGGGTCTTTTGGCCGACCGGATGAGCATAAACATTGAGCTGCCTTCTCAGGAGAGTCTAAAGCTCTTAGCCCCGGACAAGACGAAGGAGTCCATTCTGCGTCCGATGGGACTGATTAGTACTAAGATCCAGGAAAACAGTACTGACCTTGTAAAATTTCGTCATGCTTCTAAATTTGTGCCGGCCGGTCAAAGCACACAGCTTATTGTGGGAGCGACGCCTGACACAGACCATAAGATATTAACCCTAACCGAAGGGCTTTATAAAAAATACCATCTTAAAAGGGTCTTTTTCTCTGCCTATATGCCGGTGGCTGAACATTCACTGCTGCCTTCTGTAGATATCAAACCACCTCTCATGCGTGAGCATCGGCTTTATCAGGCCGACTGGCTTTTACGGTTTTACGGCTTTGAAGCAAAAGAACTGCTTAATGAACAAAATCCCAATTTTAATTTACAGGTTGATCCCAAATGCAATTGGGCACTCAACCATTTAGAGAAGTTTCCTCTTGAGATTAATAAAGCGCCCTATGAGATGCTTTTACGAGTGCCCGGAATCGGCGTGACCAGTGCCATGCGTATTCTTACAGCTAGGAGAAGCAGCCCGATTGATTTTTCTGGACTTAAAAAGATGGGTATTGTCCTGAAACGCGCGCAGTATTTTATTACCTGTAAGGGAAAAATCATGGAAGGTTTAAAAATAACGTCAGATGAAGCAATTAGAGCGCTTATGTCCGATCAGTTTAAGCTTACGTCTCATTATCCAGAACAGCTGTCACTTTTTAGGGAGCCTTTCATTAGGAGCGAGGATGTGCAGCAATGCCTGACAGGACAGATCTAATCTACGCTTATGATGGTAGCTTTGTAGGACTAATGTGTTGCGTTTTTGAAAGCTACGAGCAAAAGGAGATCCCTAGCGTCATCCGCCCCCCGGGTGTACAGCAGGGCCTTTTTGATACAGCGAAATGGATTGAGACGGACGAACATAAGGCGGAAAGAGTTTTTAACTCAATTCCTTTGAAGATTTCGTCCCAAGCACAGGAGTTGGTTAAGCTCGGTTTTTTAACGTGTGCTCCGCACAAAGAATTATTAATCTATCATTTCCTGCGTTTGGGGTTTAAGTATGGGAGCAAGGTTATGACGATGCTCACGGATGATACGGTTTGTTCCCTCCAAAAAGCAGTACGCCACTTAACCTCAGAAAGCCATAAGTTTAAAGGATTTGTCCGGTTTTCCGTTTATGGCGAGGTGCTTGTGGCGGTGATAGAACCCAAAAACTTTGTGTTGCCCCTTCTATCACTGCATTTTAGCGACCGATTCCGTAACGAATCGTTTATGATTTATGATAAAACTCACAGTATGGCCTTAATTTATCGGTCACAAAAAGCTGAGTTGATGTTTGTCGACGAGTTAACGTTGCCAGAAGTTAATGGTACTGAAGTTGAGTACCGTCGTTTATGGAAGCAATTCTATAAAACGATTGCCATTGAAGGTAGAAATAATCCACGGTGTCGCATGACTTTGATGCCGAAACGGTATTGGGGGCAAATGACCGAATTTCAATGGCATGTGGCGGAAACTGCCACTGAACTACCACCAACTTCGGTAGGTTCTTTAGATTCCCCGTTCAAATATCCAACTCGCAAGTGAGACGATCCTGTCAAGCTAAAGGTATTCGTCATATTATTGTTGACAGAGCGAGCAAAAAAACGCATTCCGACCCCCAACCTCGGACTTTTCGATAACATTTTGACAAACTGAACATGGTTTACCAGACCGGTCATACACCTTAAAATACGAATTATATCCACCGGTAAAATCGTCCCAAGGAGCGAACGGTTCCTCCATATCTCCGCCAAGGCGAATAGAATCCCGAAGAATATTTATCAAGGAATCGTACAACTTAACCCTGTCAGCAATACTTATTGTCGAAATCAAACGGTTGGGCAAAATACCCGCCCCAAACAATGCTTCATTAGAATAAGCATTGCCTACTCCAGCGATATTTTTGGGATTCATTAGCCAGGGTTTGATCATTCCTTTTTTCCCTTTGAGTAATCGAATAAATTCTTGGGCATCAAAGTTAGGATCTAATGGATCGTTTCCCAATACTCCTAACTTAGTCTCAAGTTCATCCTTCCTCAGGTAGTGCAAATAGCCCAGAGTAAGACGACAAAAGAAGAGCACTGAATCGTCAGATAGTCCAAAAATGACACTTGGTTTTTCAGGTAGTTCCTTTATTCTTTGACGCAAATTCTCTGCCTCACTATTTACAACCTCAGACATTACTTCCTTAATCGATTGGTCTTTTTTCGTGTCCTTTAATGGCAATAAAAATAGCCTGCCATCCAGCATCATGTGAGTCAAGAGAAAGTGGCCGTCGTCAAGATGAAAAATAATGTATTTGCCCCTGCGGGTAATGTCTTTAATCCGTTTACCGATGACGATCCTGCAAAAATCCGTACTTTCCAGATTAACACTTTTGACCCGTAAGACATTAACCTCACTAATCCGTTTATCCTTAACCCATTTGTTTAAATAGTCCTTGTATATCTCCATCTCAGGAATTTCAGGCATAATTTACCTCCATCACTTCTCACTTCACTTGGCTTCTATAATTCCACTTACGGCCGGAATAAATGTATGGTCCCTGCGATTTTTTTGTCATTGCTGGCTCCCCTTCTTGCCAAAGCATTTCAACAGCTATAAAATATAGCTGTATTATACAAGGAGGTTTGATTTATGTTCTATTTACTTAAACCAGTACAAGCAGGCCCGTTAACACTAACTAACCGTTTGGTAATGCCACCGATGGCTACCGCGAAAGCAGATCCTGATGGGAAAGTAAACCAGTCAATTCTAGACTACTATGCAGAAAAATCCGAAGGCGGCTACCTTTCGCTTATCATAATAGAACACAGTTATATCCAGTTAGATGGTAAAGCAAGTGACCTGCAGCTTTCCGTTTCTGACGATAGCGTGGTTGAGGGCCTAAAGAAATTGGCGGAGGTCATTCATCATAATGGCTCTAAAGCCGTGATGCAAATAAACCACGCCGGAAGCAACACAACTCCAGAAATTACCGGGACTACTCCTGTAGCTCCTTCAGCAGTCTCTCACCCACGTAGAGGGAGTATGCCGAATGAACTTACCCTCGAGGAAATTGCGAATATCATCAGGTCCTTTCAATCTGCAGCTCGACGTACTAAAGAGGCTGGTTTTGATGGCGTGGAAATCCATTCCGCCCATGGTTACCTTCTCAATCAATTTTTCTCTCCGCTAACCAACAAACGTACCGATGAATACGGTGGAAATGTCCATAATCGTGTTCGCCTCCACCTGCAAGTCATAGAAGCGATACGCGCCGCTGTCGGTGATGATTTCCCCATTCTTTTACGATTAGGTGCGTCAGATTTTAGAGAAGGGGGAATTACTATCGAGGATAGTCAAGTTGCCGCCCAAAAATTTGAAAACGCCGGTGTTAACATTCTTGACATTTCTGGCGGTTTCACAGGATATATCGCACCTGACCTTAGCGGACAAGGTTATTTTGCACCGCTCAGCGAGGCCATCAAAAAAGTGATGTCCATTCCAGTGATTCTCACTGGTGGAATTACCGAAGTGCAAGCAGCTGAACAATTGCTAGCAGACGGGAAAGCAGACCTAATTGGTGTAGGAAGAGCGATCCTTAATAATTCCAAATGGGCAGAGCGAGCTATCAATAGCCTGCGTTAATAAGTTAAATTTACCCCACTGCCTTTGATTAACAGCCCCTATAACTATGGGAAACGCTATTACCGCCAAATTAGTTCCACAACGTTCACTAACTTGACTAGCCTCCCATACCGCACTAAGTGAAAGATCGACCTGTCAAAACCACGAGCAACTTGCCCAAGAATTTTTAGAAGCGTCGGATCATCTGATATCAAGAACCGATGATGAGGAAGAGAAAGGAACTCTAATCTGCGATAAGGCAGATTTCATCGCCCAAAAGGGAAATATGGAAACCGCAGAGGCTGAATACACGCACCTCTTCGGCTCTATGCCGAAATTTTATTTTACTCGCTACCGCTATGCTTTAATGCTAAGTGGCCATGAGGTTGGGTTACATCGGCTCGCAAAAACGGATTGCAAAAAATGGATCTGTATAAGAAACCTTATCGGTTAACGAATAGTCCTCTACTTACAGCCGTGTTCCTTACTTTCAATACAGCCATCTGCATTTTCTATTTCGACAGTGATTTTCATCTTCATACTCAGCGTACCTCCGTCAAGATATCTTTCTGAGTACTATCATAATTCTATTTAGGCAGGTTGTTCTGTAGGTATCATCCATTGAATTAATGTTAATAAATGGGCCGTTTAACCGCACAGGTCGAATTAATTCATGATTAGAGTTCCATTTCTTCTTTTACTTGCTTGAAACAAGTAACCGCAAAGTCCAAATCGTCTTTACTGTGGCCAGCCGAGACCTGGAGTCTAATTCTTGCCTTTCCCTGAGGAACGACAGGATATGAAAAGGCGATTACATAAACTCCCTTTTCCAGCATCCGTCGAGCAAATTCCGATGCTACTTTAGCATCGTACAGCATGATAGGCACAATAGGATGAGTGCCTGGCAGCACATCTAAACCAGTCTTGGTAATTTGTTCCCTAAAATAAAGTGTATTTTCATGCACTTTATCTCGATATACAGTAGAAACGTTTAACATATCCAGTGTTTTGATGGATGCCGCAGCAATGGAAGGTGCCAGAGTATTGGAAAAAAGATACGGCCGGCTTCTCTGCCGAAGAAGCTGGATTATTTCCTTTTTACCACTGGTATATCCTCCGGACGCACCACCCAACGCTTTACCCAAGGTGCCAGTAATAATATCCACACGGTCCATCACCCCGCAATACTCGTGAGAACCCCGTCCCTTTTCTCCCATAAATCCAACAGCATGGCTATCATCAACCATAACCAGCGCATCATATTCCTCAGCTAAATCACAAATACCTGATAAATTAGCAATATATCCATCCATAGAGAAAACGCCATCTGTCGCTATCAGTTTAATTCTGGCATTACCCGCCATGATTAGCTTGGCCCTTAAATCAGCCATGTCATTATTCTTATATCTCAAACGCTTTGCTTTGGATAAACGAACTCCATCGATAATGCTAGCATGGTTAAGTTCGTCGCTGATAACAGCATCGTCTGCTCCTAACAAAGTTTCAAATAAGCCCCCGTTGGCATCGAAACAAGAGGAATATAAAATGGTGTCCTCCATCCCCAAAAAATCACTGACCATTCTCTCTAATTTTTTATGCACTTCTTGAGTACCGCAAATAAAACGAACAGAAGAAAGACCGAAACCCCACTTATCTAAGCCCTCTTTTGCCGCAGCAATTAAGTCCGGATTGTTAGATAATCCCAAATAATTGTTAGCACACATATTAAGTACCTGTTTTTTGTCTTGAGTATCTATTCTGCTACTTTGTGGTGAGGTAATTATCCTTTCTTCCTTGTAAGTACCTGCTTCTTGAATAGTTTCAATTTCTTGCTTTATATATTTAACAGCCGTTTTCATGATTTCCCTCCAGCAACTAGATTTTTGACCAATCCAAAACAACCTTGCCTGACATCCCAGAATTCATGGCTTCAAATCCTTTTTCATAATCTCGAAAATCAAATCTATGGGTAATAATACCGGAAATATCCAAACCGCTTTGCAACATAGTCGTCATTTTGTACCAGGTCTCAAACATTTCACGACCATAAATTCCTTTAATAGTTAAACAGCCAAAAACAACCGTATCCCAATCGATGATAGTGTTTGGTTGCTGAATCCCTAGCATGGCAATCTTTCCTCCATGATACATACTCTTTACCATGTCCGCAAAAGCCTGGGGATTTCCAGACATTTCTAACCCTACGTCAAACCCTTCCTTCATCCCCAATTGCTGCATAACCTCTGATATGGTTACGTCTTTCGTATTTACCACCATAGTAGCACCCATTTTTTTTGCTAATTGCAACCGATATTCATTAATATCGCACACGACTACGTGGCGGGCACCAACATGCTTACAA
Source organism: Desulfosporosinus sp. BICA1-9 (assembly GCF_000802135.1). Classification (NCBI taxonomy): domain Bacteria; kingdom Bacillati; phylum Bacillota; class Clostridia; order Eubacteriales; family Desulfitobacteriaceae; genus Desulfosporosinus; species Desulfosporosinus sp. BICA1-9. The sequence goes on along the minus strand of NZ_JUEE01000173.1, from coordinate 5,516 downwards.
ATAGCTGCCGCCATAATCCCAATGGGACCAGCACCCGTGATCAAAACATCTTCCCCTATTAAGTCAAAGGATAGGGCCGTATGCACCGCATTTCCCAGTGGGTCAAAACACGAGAGTATATCATCCTCAATATCTGGACTACACCGCCAAACATTTGTGGCAGGTATTGCTAAATATTCTGCGAAGGCACCATCGCGGTTAACTCCCACACCTTTTGTATCTTTGCACAAATGCCTTTTACCCGCCAGGCAATTACGGCAGGCTCCGCAAACCAAATGACCTTCACCGGATACTCGCTCCCCAATCTTTAAGCCCAGGACATTATCCCCAACATCTGCAATTTTCCCCACAAATTCATGTCCAATAGTTATTGGTACAGGTATGGTCTTTTGGGACCAAGAATCCCAATTATATATGTGAACATCAGTACCGCAAATGGACGTCTTTTTTATTTTCACTAAAACATCGTTACGTCCGATTTGTGGAACAGGGACCTTTTCCAACCATAATCCTTTTTCAGCTTTGCTCTTGACCAAGGCAAACATTTCTTTATTATTCAAACTCTTCGCTCCCTTTCGTTCATTTACAATAGGCAATAGAACCATTACGTTCTTTTCTCAGCGTTCAAATCTAAATAAGTAAAATTTCCATTTACACAAAATTATTTACATTCCCTTTTTTCCTGATCACTTTTCCTGCTAATTTACCGGTATGTTTACCTTTGTCAATTACTACTTTACCATTTACTAAAACATATTCTATTCCTTCAGGAAATACTCTTGACTCTATGTAGTTTTCATTTGTCTCTAAATTTTCCATATCTATAACAAGAATATCAGCTTTATAACCTTCCATAATAAGCCCTCGATCAGTAAATCCCAGAACTTCAGCAGCTTTCCCTGTTGCTTTTCTAATAGTATCCTCAATTCTTTCCATTCCCAGTTCTTTTATGTATTTTATCATTGCACAGTAAGTGTTTGGAGCTGGAAAAAATCCAGAATTTTCATCAGCCGAATTCCATGTGCCTTTAATATCAAAAGCAAAAGTATCTGTGCAAAGGGTTGCTTGAGGATGTCTAAGAAATTCTTTGACAATTTCCATATTCATATTTTGTGTTATTGCATATATTTTTGCTTGAGGATCTTCAATTAACAAATCAAATATCATTTCCACCGATGACTTTTTATTTATTTTAGCTATTTCACTCATTGTTTTGTTTATATAATTTTTATTAGTTGATTCAATAATTGTTACAAACTCGTCCCAATCTGGTAAAACAACAGGATTTATGTGATAATATTTTCCAGAATTAATTATATCTATCAATTGCTCTCTGTAATCCAATGCCTTTAAGTTATTGATAAATTGATTTAATGAACCAGATTGTTTTATCCAGGGTGAAAAAACAGCTGATAAATTTGGAACTATAATAATTCCACCTACAATATTAGGTATTACATCAAAGGCAACTTTTACCCCGTCTTTTAAATATTCGTCTATCACTTGCAATGTGGCTTTTGCAGCTGATTTCATCATAAAATCATTCTTAGATGGAAATACTTCAAAGCCTGAAGTCAAATGAGATAATTGTACTTGTATATCCAGCTGCTTACCTATTTCTAAAGTTTCAATAATGCCATCAATTTTCTTTTGTTTTTTAGGTGTACCAACTCTTAATCCTGTTTTTCTCCAATGTGCTGCATATATACCCTCATATTTCTTAAGTTCTTTTGATACTTCGAGAAGTTCTTCAAAGCTGGAATAAGCACCTGGTACATAATCAAGCCCTACAGACATCCCATATGCGCCGGATTCCATAGCCTCTTTTATATATTCTTTCATTTTTTCTATTTCTTCATCTGTTGCAAATCGTTTGTAATCTTTCCCCATTACTTGTGCTCTAATTTGTCCATGTCCAACTAATGGTACATAGTTTGCTGATATCCCTTTTTCTTCAACTTTATTTAGAAAGTCACCAAAAGTTTTCCAATCAACATCTAAATTATATGCTTCTTTTAATTTATCTTTTATATTTTCTAATAGGAACATATCCCCTGCAGAATATACATAAGGCTCTATTTCGTCCAAAATATCTATTTCGTAATATTTAAATGGCCAATATTTATCAATCGGAGCGGGCGAAATTCCACACTGTCCACCAACTATTGTAGTTATGCCCTGCATGATTTTACTTTCCATTTTGGGATATATTAATAATGTTTCATCTCCATGTGAATGCATATCAATAAATCCCGGAGTTATTGATTTACCATTTGCATTTATTACTTTTTCAGCTTGATCTCCATTTAAATCTCCAATTTTTTCTATTATGCCGTCTTTTATACCTATATCTGATATGTAAAAGTCTTTTCCGGCACCATCAATAATTTCCCCACTCTTGATAATAATGTCAAACATCATTTGCCTCCTAACCAATATTACCATATCTATGGACCCGCAAGAAAAGCTTTTGTTATAGTAAAAATAAAAAGTTACTAAATAATTTTGCGCAGAAAAAGCCTTAAAAATACGGCTTTTTCTGCGCAATTGATTTATTTTTCCCAGCTCATTTCCGCTACTTTAAGGTATCCGGATGCATCTATATATCCAACCTTCAAATCTTTTCTGCTAAAATATATTCCCATTTTGTGAAATAATGGTACTAGGGGAGCATCGTCATTTACTATTTGTACTAATTTTTCATATTTTGCAAGTCTTTCATTTTTATCAGTAAGTTTTTTACCTTGACTGAATAGTTCATCTACTTTTGGATTACTATATCTTTCCCAATTGTATCCACCTTTAGTTTTAAGTACTAAATCCCAGCTATCTGCATCCTGTATTAATGTAATCCCCATATTACCCATCTCATAATTACCGGACATCATATCTTTATTAAATGCATTTTGCTCGCACATTTCTATGCTAGTAGTTACTCCTATTTTGCTTAAGTTTTCCTGTATTACTTCCGCACCCTTTTTAAGTGGTCCATCCATTGTTTTAAATGATATCTTAAAACCATTGGGATATCCTGCTTGAGCTAAAAGCTCTTTAGCTTTTTCAGGGTTATACTCATATCCCTTGATATTTTCCGAGTATCCAAAGGTAAGTTTATTTAATATACTTTGGGCATTTTTTCCCATTCCTTCCAGCACTATTTGAATAAGGGCATCCTTATCAATAGCATAGTTAATTGCTTGTCTTACCAACTTATTGTCAAATGGTTTTACAGTGTTGTTCAATATAACAAAAGTTAAATGTATCGCATCAAATTCATGCGTAGCAAGAGCTTTGTTGGCTTTAATGCCTTGTATTGATATCGCTGGTACTCCAAAAGCAAAATCTATTTCTCCTGATTCCAATGCTATTTGAGTAGTATTTGAGTCGGTTATTACTTTAAACTCCACATTTTTAATTGGCGCAGGACCATTAAAATAGCCGTCATACCTTTCCAATACAACTCTTTGTCCTGAATCATGTTTTACAAATTTATATGCCCCTGTTCCTACCGGGTTTTGACCATAGTTATTTCCTGCTCCTGTTACTGCTTTTTCATTTAGCATATAAATTCGAGTAAGAACTAGTAAAAATGGGGAGTAAGCATATTTAAGATTAAATTTAACTGTATAATCGTCGAGCGCTGCTGCATCTTTTATTGGATCCATTATACTTGCCAAGTAGGGTGATTTCATAGCGGCATTAACTGTAAAAACTACATCGCTTGCTTTGAATTCTTCTCCATTTTGGAATTTGACACCTTTTTTCAACTTGAAAGTATATGATACTCCATCATCAGCTACAGTCCAGTTTTCTGCCAGAGAAGGTACAAAACCCCCTGATTTATCATTATTAACTAGAGAATCATATATATTCTTAAAGATCATATTATCAACTATTGTTGACGTATGAAGTGGGTCCAAGGATCCCATGTCAGCATTAATTGCCAGAACTATTAAGTCTTTTACCGGTTTATCCGGTTGTGTTTTAGCTGTCGTTCCTGTTCCACCGCACCCTGATACCATTGTTACAAGCAGTGCGAGTACTAATAAATAAGCAAGCATTTTACCTTTCACTTTTTATCCACTCCTTTTTTTACTAAGTAATTATTTCTCCAGCACGTTTACATGCAACATAATGATTTGTTGATATTTCTTTAAGTTCTATATCTGTTCCCATACATCTTTCTCTTGCCAGCGTACATCTTTGCGCAAACCTACATCCTCTCGCAGGATTTATCGGGCTTGTTACTTCACCCTTTAATATTTCACGTTTTTTATTCCTATATCTTAGATCTGCCACCGGTATTGCACTTAATAGTGCTTTTGTATATGGATGTAACGGATTATTGAATAATTCATCACCAGAAGCTCTTTCTATACACTGGCCAAGATACATTACGGCTATTTCATCCGATATATGCTTTACCACTGATAAATTATGTGTAATGAACATATATGTCAGGCCCATTTCATCTTGCAGATCCATCATCAAGTTGAGTATTTGCGCTTGTATTGAAACGTCTAATGCTGATACAGGTTCGTCGCACACAATAAATTTTGGCTCTAAGGCTAATGCTCTTGCTATACCTATTCGTTGTCTCCTACCCCCGTCAAGTTCATGAGGATATGTGTTTATTAATCTTTCTGAAAGTTCTACTGTTTCCATTAGCTTAAATACCTTTTGGTTCATGTCTTTATTGTTTTTGAATACTTTATTCACTATCAAAGGTTCTGCAATTATTTCGCTTACTGTCATTCGTGGGTTTAAGGAGGTATAAGGATCTTGAAATATAATTTGCATTTCCTTTCGCAAATTCATCATTTCCCTTTTATTGCAGGTTAATATGTTTTTCCCATTATACAGAACTTCTCCTTCTGTTGCTTCCAATAGTCTTAATACTGTTCTTCCCAGCGTTGACTTTCCACATCCTGATTCCCCAACTACTCCAAGCGTTTTTCCTTTGTTTATGGATATATTTACTCCATCCACTGCATGTAAATTTCCAGTCGATGTTTTAAAATACTTTTTAAGGTTTTTTGTTTGTAATAAAGGCTGCGTCACCTTTTCATCTCCTGACTTTTTTCTCTTAAAAGAGATGGCATTTAATTTTATGTCCATTATTATCGTAATTGTCAAAAACTCTGCACATAGCAATAGCCATTTAGAACTGGGATAATTACCTCAAGACTAATTGAGGAGGAATTATCCATGACACATGACGAGCAGTCTAGGATCAGACGCCAGCAGGTAAACGCTTACCGTGCTTCCGGACAAACGGCTGCTGCATGGTGCTCAGAAAACAACCTAAGCACCAATACACTCCGATACTGGATGACTAAGTGCAACCGCGAAGACAAAGCTGACCTTAAACAAGAAACCTTTATTGAGTTGAAGCAAACATCCGTCAAAGAAGTTCCGATCATTGTTAAGATCGGGCCGGTTTCCATCGAGCTGTATTCGGGCTTTCAAGCGGAGACTCTTCGTGAGGTCATTGCTGCTATTCGTCCCTTATGAGC